>JAYVOO010000245.1:0-1908 GCA_043757905.1 Oligoflexia bacterium | reverse complement strand
CACTGGGCGCGCCTCAACCAACCTTTTGGATACGATCCAGGTCGACTACTACGGCTCGAACGTCCCGCTCAACCAGGTCGCGAACGTGACGACCCCCGATGCCCGCACGCTTCAGGTCTCGCCCTGGGAAGCCGGCATGGTCGGCTCGATCGAGAAGGCTATCCTGGCCGCGAACATCGGCTTCACGCCGCAGAATGACGGCAAAGTCGTACGCATCTCCATTCCGCCGATGACTGAGGAGCGCCGCAAGGACATGGTCAAAGTGGTGAAGAAGATGGGCGAAGAGACGAAGGTCGCGCTCCGCACTCATCGCCGCGACGCCAATGAAGCGGTCAAGGCCGAGGAAAAAGCCAAGACCGTTTCCGAAGACGACGCCAAGAAGTCGATGGAGCTCATCCAGAAAAAGACTGACGAGAAGGTCATTGAAGTCGACAAGGTCGTCGCTTCGAAAGAGAAAGAAGTCCTCACGGTTTAGCATGAGAATACCTCAGCACGTCGCGATCATCATGGACGGCAACGGCCGCTGGGCCGAAGGCCGCGGCCATCCCAGGGCTTACGGCCATATCCGGGGCGCGACGCGCGTGAAGCCCGTGGTGCTCAAGGCGAAGGCGCTCGGCGTGAAGGCGCTCACCCTCTTCGCATTCTCGACCGAGAATTGGTCGCGCCCGCCTGCGGAGCTCAGTGTGCTCTGGCGGCTGCTCTCGCGCTTTCTTCGTAAGGAAATCGATCACCTGGACCGCGAGAATATCCGGTTGCGCGTGATCGGCGAGCTCGATCGCCTGCCCACCGAAGCCCGGGGTGTGGTCCAGGACTCCATCGCCCGGCTAGCCAAGAACACGGGCATGCAGTTCACCCTCGCGCTCTCCTACGGGTCGCGCGACGAGATCTGCAAGGCGACCCAGCGTTTCGCCGAGGACTGCGTGCGAGGCGTGCGCAAGCCTTCGGACATCTCCACCGACATTATGAGCGACTACCTTTGGACCTCGGTCCTGGGCGAAGTTGCCAACGTCGATCTGGTCATCCGAACGAGCGGCGAGAAGCGCCTAAGCAATTTCATGCTCTGGCAGGCCGCTTATGCCGAGTTCATATTCCTGAATGACAACTGGCCGGACTTCAAGACCTCCCATCTCGAGGAAGCGATCCAGGAGTTCGGAACCCGCGACCGCCGCTTCGGCGCGCTCAAGTCCGTCGTACATGCCTGAGAGCGAGCTTGGGAAACGCGTCGTCACCGGGCTGATCGGCGCGGCGGCGATTGTGAGTCTCATGATCTGGGGCGGTCAGATCGGGACTTTCATCCTCCTGAGTGTGATCTCGCTCGGGATGATCTTCGAGTACGCCTCGATCATCTACACTTTGCAGGACCGAGTCGAGAAGCGTTACATGCTTCTCATTCTCTCGTGGCTCACGCTCTTTGCGAATTTCATTTTCGTGGCCCACGAGTACGAACAGGTTGTCGCTTCGTTCCTCGCGCTCTTCTGCTATTTTCTCGTCACTGTCCGCGAGCGGGCCGAGCTTGAGTTCGCGCAGCATCTCCGCGAGCTTTCCTACTCGCTCTTCGGGGTCGTGTATCTCGTTTACCTGCCATCCTTCCTACTCAAGATCCACGCGCTCGCTTTCGGCGTCCAGTGGACGATGCTCGCGCTTCTGATCATTTGGAGCGAGGATATCGGAGCGTACTTCGCGGGCCGTGCCTTCGGCCGCACTAAGCTTTATCCCAGCGTCAGCCCAAAGAAGACTCGGGAAGGCGCCTTGGGTGGGTTGTTGACGGGCCTCGTTGTAAGCCTTCTCTTTAAGCTGACCTTCTTCCAGGAGCTTAGCTTCGCGGGCGCGGCAATAATTGCCCTGCTGGTGGGGGTCTTCGCGCAGATCGGCGACCTTTGCGAGAGCTTCCTTAAGCGAGCATTTGAC
>JAYVOO010000244.1:0-1909 GCA_043757905.1 Oligoflexia bacterium | reverse complement strand
CTTCACGCAGTCCTTCGATCGCGCGCTTCATGGCCAGATGGGAAGCATGGTAAATATTGATGGAGTCGATCTCGGAGACTTCCGCGACTCCGATCGCGAAGGCGCGAGCCCAGCTGCTGATCAGCGGGGCAAGGCGCTCACGCTCTTTCTCGACGATCAATTTGCTGTCCGTGACTTCTTCGAGCCAAGGCCAGGTTTCAAACGTGCAATCCAGCGGAAGTACGAGCGCGCAGGCCACAACCGGGCCGGCCAGACAGCCGCGCCCCACTTCATCCACTCCGGCGATCAGGCGTGAAGAATGGCCGAGCTTCAGCTCCCATTCCAACGTAGGTGAGGACGCCGCTCTCCCGCGCACGGGAGAGCGGCCTTCCTTCACGTCTTTCAAGCGAACGCGACGAGTAGGCATCGAGTGCCTTCGTGACGCCGCTTACTTCGTGGTCTTCGCGGGCTTGGCAGGTGCAGGCGTATGTGTATGAGACGCTTCCTTTGCAGCCGCTGAAGCCAGGGTCTCGACTTCGCGCTCGATCTTGGCGGCTTTGCCTTCGAGTCCACGCAGGTAGTAAAGCTTGGCGCGGCGTACTTTGCCTTCCTGCACGACTTCGAGCTTTGCGACCTTAGGCGAGGTCTCGAGGAAGATACGCTCGACGCCGACGCCGTGAGAGATCTTGCGCACCGTCAGGGAGCGGCTTGCGCCCTTGCCTGACATCGCGATCACGGTGCCTTCGAAGATCTGGATGCGTTCTTTTTCGCCTTCTTTGATGCGGGCATGAACCTTGACCGTGTCGCCGGCCTTATAGACGGGCAGATCGGTCTTCAGGGTGCCCTTCTCGACCAGCGCGACAAGCGCGGCGAGGCCTGGAACTGGGATCCGGGTGCCCTTGTTGGTTTTGCGGTATTTGGTTTTGGTAGCTGCCATGAGGAAATTCCACTTTCTGATGCGAACGGTAAACTCGAGACGACCCAGCTCGATGTCACTCCCCTTCTTGGATTCACGGCCTTTCGGTCGCCAAGGGAGCCGGTTACTTTCCGAACAGCCGATCGAGAATAATCGCGACAGCTGAACGGACAGAGAGGTGGTTATAACCTCCATTTCCTTCTGGCCCGTACACCGGGGCTAGGATCCGGTGTACCTCGGGATAGAAGGCCTCGGCGACTCCCCAACCCGTACCGAAAACCAAAGCGACAGGCCGCTTGGATTTCCGTTCCGGATCTTCCAACTCACGCCGGTAGTCGGCGTAAGAGAGGTTGTCCCGTTTGGGGGAAGCATCGGTCAGAACCACTTCGGGTTCCTCCCCACACTCCTCCCGGATGAGGGCTTTCACTTCATTGAAGTCCCGGGTCATCCGTATCAGCGAAAGCGCCTCGAAGCGATCCGGATGATATTCCCGAGCCTTTTCCTGCTGCCAATGGCCGAGAATGCGGCCCACCAGCTCGTGCTGGTCCTCGATCGGGGTGACGAGGAAGTAACCCTTCGCCCCGAAAGTCCGTGCCGACCGCGAGATGTCATGGAGATCCATGTTCGTCACGGCTGTGGTCACGGTTACCCCATTCCGATTCACGATCGGATGATGGAGCAAAACTACATAAAACGGGACCACTGACACAAGGTGTCCTGGAGTAGCATGAGGTCAGGCGGAAATGCACCCCAAAAGCTCAGGGGTTCGCAACGCGATGCATTAAGTAATGCCCCTGATCTCGGGGGCTACTTCAAGAGATCCGGGCGCTTCTCACGCGTGCGCTTTTCCATCTGAGCCTGGCGCCACTTCGCGATCGCGCCATGGTCCCCGCTCAGAAGGACCTCGGGGACCTCGAGCCCCTCGTAGTCGCGCGGCCGCGTAAATTGAGGGTATTTAAGAAGTCCTCCCTCCAAGCTGTCCTGGCTGACGGAACGCTCGTTACCGACCACGCC
>JAYVOO010000243.1:0-6975 GCA_043757905.1 Oligoflexia bacterium | reverse complement strand
ATCGACGCGCAGGCCCATGGAAGCATTCTGAGCCGCGCGAGCCGAGGCGGTGAAAAGCGTCTCAGGCAGGCTGGACGGCGTCAGCTCGGTGGAGCTTTCGATCACGAAGGCGTGCTCAATCACGTTCTCAAGCTCGCGAATGTTGCCGGGCCAGCTATGGGCCTTAAGCAGTTCCATCGACTCGGGAGATAGTCCGGTGATTTTCTTCTGGTGCTGCTGATTGAACTTGTCGATGAAGTACGAAGCCAGCACTTCGATGTCGTTCTTGCGCTCGCGGAGAGGTGGGAGCTGGATCGGCAGCACGTTCAAGCGGTAGAAAAGGTCTTCGCGGAACTGACCGGTCTTGATCATTTCCTCGAGGTGGCGGTTCGTCGCGGCCACGATGCGGACGTTCACTTCCACTTCGCGGTTGGAGCCGACGGGCGTGAACTTCTTCTCCTGCAGCGCGCGTAGGAGCTTGACCTGCATGCCGGCCGAGATGTCGCCGATTTCGTCGAGGAAGAGAGTGCCGCCATCGGCGTACTGGAACTTCCCGATCTTGCGCGAGTCAGCGCCCGTGAAGGCACCCTTCTCATGGCCGAAGAACTCGCTCTCGATCAGATTCTCGGGGATGGCCGAGCAGTTGATCGTGACGAAGCGGTTGTCCTTGCGGGGGGAGTTGAAATGGAGGGCCTGGGCGACGAGCTCCTTGCCCGTGCCGCTTTCGCCGCGGATGAGCACGGCGGTGTCGACGCGCGAGAGCTTGTCGATGACCGAGAAGATGCGTTTCATTTCGTTCGACTGCCCGATGAAGTCGGTGCCGTTCGGGAGCTTGAAGACCGGCGCGGAAAGCGAGACGTTCCGGACCATGTGCTGGGCCTTGAGCGCCTTGTCGACGAGGTACACGAGGTTCTCGGCCTTGATGGGCTTCTCGAGGTAGTTGTACGCGCCTTCCTTCGTGGCTTCGACGGCGTCGCGCACGTTGGAGAACGCAGTCAGCATGATCACGATGATCGAGGGGTCATGCGCCTTGATTTCCTTCAGGGCTTCGAGGCCCGTCAGGCGAGGCATGTTCACGTCGAGGAGCACGAGGTCGAAATGGCCGGCGCGGACGCGGTTGACGCCCTCTTCGCCGTCACGAGCCTGTTCCACGAGATAATGGTTCTCCGAAAGCGCGCTGGAAACCGACAATCTCAGATCCGCGTCATCATCCACAACAAGTACTTTGAACATCTTCGAGCTCCTTCTACTGCAACATCAACTTCTGCAAATCGGCCGGGTTCCCGACCGAGCGGGGCGTGCCCGCTTACAACTTCAACAACAGCTACTGCAACTTCACGATCGACTTCAACTCTCTTCCACTGAGGCGGCGGCCCGTTTTAGCTTGGCTGCTCGGCTCATCTGAAACCGGGTCAGGAGGCCGGGCGAGGCCGCTTTCACCGAATCATCCGAATTCATCGGCAGGAGAAGCTTGAACGTGCTTCCCTTGCCCTTCTCGCTCTCGACTTCGACCCGGCCGTTATGGGCCTCGACGAAGAACTTCGTCAGGTACAGGCCCAGGCCCGTGCCCGCGATCGTGGTCGTCGTGTCGTTCTTCGCGCGGTAAAAGCGCGTGAACAAGTTCTCCAGCTCTTCGGCCGTCATGCCGATGCCCTGGTCCGTAATCTTGATTTCGATCCAGGTGCCAGAGTCTTCGGTGAATTCCCGGGACTCGACGCGTACTTCGGAACCCGCCAGCGAGTACTTGATCGCGTTGTCGATCAGGTTCGAGACGACCTTCGAGATCAGGCCGGCGTCGATGCGGATCGGGAAGAGGGGCTCGAGGTTCGCGGTCAGCGTGATATTACGGGCGCGGGTCTGGGCCTTGAAGTTCTCGACCAGGCGCTCGATCAGCTGGTTGATGTCGCGCGACTCCTTCTGGAGCTGCAGGCGGTTGGATTCGACCTTCGAGAGCTCGAGGATGGAGGAGATGAAGCGGTTTAGCTCGTCGGTCGAGTTGATGATCGCGTTCAGGGTCTCCTTGTCGCGGTCAATGAGGCGCTCGGCCGACTTGCGGAGCAGGACTTCGGCCAGGCCCTGGATGCGCGCGACCGGGGTTTTCAGGTCGTGCGTGACGAGGGAGAGGAAGTTGGTCTTCAGCTCTTCGACCTGGGTCAGGATCTCGTTCTTGCGCTGGTAATCCCAGCGTTTCTTGTACTCGCGGATCAAGCGGTAAGGCACGCCCAGGTAGTAGGCGACGAAGATCCCAATCAGGGGTGCGCTCTCCTGGAGCCAAAGGCCTTTGATCTGGAACATCACCTGGCCGACCATCATCAGGAGGACTGCCAGACCAATCGTCGCGAAGACGCCAAGGATCGGGCTGAACTTGAGCACGCTCAGGATCACGGCCATGACCACGATCAGCGTCTGGAGGTAGTTGACCCAGTTCGGTGCGCGCACGATGCCGTCGTTGTGAAGGACGGAGTCCAGGATGTTGGCGTGAACGACGAGCTTGGGGTTGACGAATGAAGCTTTCGAGAAGGGAGTAGCGACGAAGTCGCTAGAGTCCTCGCGCGAGAGCGTCCCGACGAGCACGATCTTGCCACGAATGGCGTCGAGCGGGATGTTGCCATTCAGGATGTCGACGAACGAGATGCGCTTGTAGGCTAAGTCGCCGGAGCGGTCCGGGCGAAGGATCGTCGAGCCGTGGTAACGGAAGAGAAAGTACTCGGTGTCGATCTCTGGCACGAGGAATGTGCCGCGCGGGCGGAACTCATCGGCCACGAGGCCGAGCTTCTGCGCGAGCTTCAGATGGAAAGCCGACTTCGAGTTGAGATGGGTCAATGCGCGGCGGGTGATCTTGTCTTCGGCGAAGACGTTCGTGTCTTTATGGACGACCGCGATCGCGTGCGGTAGCGAGCTGAGCGGGAAAGGCGGGATCATCTCGCCGGTAACGTCAAAAGGGGTGCCAAGGAGGATTGGGATTCCTTGCGATTCCATCCGGATCGCTGCTTGGACAAACCGGGGTCCCCATTCCTTCTCGCCGAACGCGTCGGGGTTGGCTTGCTGGACCTGGTTGAAGTCGACGAGGTATCCTACGGCACGCGGCTGATAACCTTCGAGCGCCTCGATGAAACGCGCGTGGTAGTCGAGCGACAGCGGGGAGAATTCGTCCAGCCGCTGGCTCGTCGTATCGTCGAGCGTGACGAGGACGATGTTTGGATCACCTGCTTTGTCCACACCGTGGGACATGCGCATGTCATAGAGGTTGGCTTCGAGGAAGTTGAAATTAAGGTTGCAGAGAGCGAGGGTGACGCATGCTGAAACAGAGAGTACGAGCAGGGTGCGCTCAAAGGAATTGAAGGTTCCTTGCGCGAACTTGGCTCCGTAGGTGCGTATGAGGGACTTCAAGGTCAACATTCCGCTTCACTTCCACAGAGCTAAAGAGCAAGGCATGTACCAGATGGTGACGTTCTGTCCCTGGCCGTTTTTCCAAGGTAATCCAGCGGTTTTGGTGGCCGGGGGTCCCTCGGGCATGTCTACGTTCTAGACACATGTGTGTCGGATCTGACCTACCCGCCCGATCTCAAGGCCCCGTAGTCTCTCCCGGGGCCGCTGCGTAGCCAGGCTCGCACGAGAACGCCCGCGGCTCGAGACCGCGCACGTACTTCTCGGTGAAGACCTGCGAGAGTGGGCATCCGGGCGAGGCCTGTAATCCCGTGTGCTGGTCGATCGCGACGTCCACGAGTGCCGCGCTAATCGGAAACTGCGTCGGCGCTTCGCCCAGGTGCGCGCCCTTCATGAATCTCACCCAAATCGGCAGAGCGGAGCCTGCGCCGCTCAAGGCGATGGGCTTCTGTATCGCGGCCGGGGTCTGATCCATCCCGACCCAGACGACCGCGGTGAGCTGGGGAGTGTACCCGGCGAACCAGGCATCCCGGTGGTTGCTGGTCGTACCGGTTTTTCCGGCCGCGCGGCGGTCGAAACCCATCGCGGAGGCGGGGGCGGCGGTACCATCGGTGAAGACGCTTTCCATCATCTGCGTGATCAGATCCGCGGGGCCGACGTCGATGACCTGCTTCGGGTTATACACGAAGCGCGCGTAGGCCGTGCCGTCTTCGTTTGAGATCCCGCGAATGACCGTGAGCTCATCCTGGACGCCGTGATTGGCCATCACTGCGTAGGCGCGCAAGAGCTCGACTGGAGAGAGTTCTGCTACGCCCAGGGACAGCGAAGGCACGTTCGGCAGATCGGATTGAATGCCCAGCGCGCGCGCGGTGGTGATGACATTCGGGATCCCGACTTCATAGCCGACGCGCGCGGCGATGGTGTTCACCGAGTGCGCGAGCGCCGAACGGTAGGAGGTCCAGCCCATGAACTCTTTCTCGTAGTTATGGGGCGACCAGTTTTTCTTGCCGCGGTCGTAGGTCAGCTTCCAAGGCCCATCGAACGCGGGGTGGCCGGGACCGTACGCGACGCCCTCGGGGTCGTAGCCCTTGATGAACGCGCTGAGATACACCACCGGTTTGAATGTCGAGCCCACCTGCCGCTTCATGTTCAGGATGCGGTTGAATGTCGAGCGCGCGTAGCTTCGGCCGCCCACGAGCGCACGCACGAAGCCCGTTGAATGGTCGACGGCGGCAAGCGCTCCTTCGAAGGTTGGGACGGTGAGTTTGTACCGCTTCTCGAGCTCGGTCATACCGTCCGCGACGGCCTTCTGGGCGAGCGGCGCGAGCCCCATGTCGAGCGTCGTGTACACACGGAAGGAGGCCTGGGGAATCTCGGCCTCAGGCACCTTGTCCTTCAACTGGCGGATCAGCTCGGCTTTGACGAAGTCGGTGAAGTACGGAGCCTTATTCATCACCGTCTGGGGAGGCGCGAGGCGAATGGGTGCCTGGAGAGCGGCCTTGGCCTCGCCCTCGGCGATCTGGCCGGTCTCCACCATTCGGCGGAGAACGAGCTTCTGGCGTTCGAGCGCGCGGTCCAGATGCTTATAAGGAGAGTAATAGGATGCGCTTTTGATCAGGCCGGCCATGAGCGCGATCTCGCCGAGATTCAGGTCCTCGAGCTTCTTGCCATAGAAATGCTCGGCGCCTTCGGCGACCCCGTGAATCTCGAAGTTGCCGACCTGGCCCAGATCCACTTCGTTCAGGTAGCGCTCGAGGATCGCGTCTTTGTCGTAAGTGAGCTCGAGCAGGATGGCGAGAAACGCTTCGTTCACCTTCTTGAACAGGTTTTTTGTTTTGCGCGCGGTCAGATTCTTCACGAGTTGGAGCGTGATCGTGCTTCCTCCCTGCGAGAGTGACGCCGTCTTGAGATCGATCCAGATCGCGCGTACGATGCCCCGTGGATCGAGGCCCACGTGATCCATGAAATGGACGTCTTCGGTCGCGATGATCGCCTTCCAGAGCGGAGCCGGAATGTCGTCAAGCTTCACGATGGCGCGGATCTGGTTGTCTCCCAGCGCTCCGCCGCGCGAGAGCGTTGCGACGAGCTCGGGCTCGAGATAGAGGTCGCTGATTTCCTGACCTCCGACATCGATGGACTGAATGAGGGAATCCTTGTGGGAGCTGTCCATGTGGAGAACGACGGACTCGCCGCCGGCACTCAAGGAGGGATGGCCGTCGGGGATCAGATAAGACGGGTAATCTGGGGAGTGGAGCTTGAACTCAATCTTCTCGCCGGAATTTTCAGTTTTGTAACCCAGGCTCCGGAGGCGATCAAGAGTCTGGCCGCGCGTCTGGGCCGGTGCGATGCGCGTGACATCGGAGTAGATGCGGGTGGGAATGAAATGCTTCTGAGTTTCGAAGGAGTCGCGTAGCTGGAAGTAAAGTGAGCCAAGGTAGACGCAAAAACATACGCTGAGCACCGCGGCTGCGATCAGGGCTATGCGCCAGAAGCGCCGCCTGGACTCTTTATCTCCTTGACTCGATCTCAGCAGCTCAATAAAACGATTTGGCATACTTGACTCGTTACCTGCCCAATACTTACCTAATTAAGTACTGATTAAGAAAGTACTTAGTTTAAGAAAGTATCCGATGATTGGGCATGAGTGCCGGTTTTTTCAGTCCCTTCTCAAAGAGGTGCATCATGAGCAAACACAGAACTTCCTTACTCCCTCTTCTTCTCGCAACCGCGGCCTTCACCGCACCGGGAGTGGCTCAGGCCCTCGAGCTCGACTGGTCCGGCCAGTTCCGAACCGAGTTCAACTTCATACATAATTATGGCGCCGACAACACGGACGCGGCCTCCAGCAACGATCCTGCCCGCGCGGCGGCCGGCGGTTACTACATTCCTTCCGGAGGCTCGAACGACGCGAACTTCCAATCGCTCTTCCTGCGTCTGGACCCAAAAGTCATCGTCAACGACAACATCTACATTAAGTCAGAGTGGTGGGTCGGCGACCCCATCTTCGGCATGTTCGGCAACGCGGTTCCTTACTCGACCGATCAGAAATGGTACAACTCTACTTATTCGCGCGGCTCCATGATCAGCGCGCAGCGTTTCTGGGGTGAGTTCCTGAGCGACATCGGAACCTTTCAGGTCGGCCGCGCGCCGCTGAACTGGGGCCTCGGAATTCTCTGGAGCGCGGGCGATAACGTCTGGGACCATTATCAGTCGACAGGGGACGTGGTCCGCCTGGTGGCCAAGTTCGGCGCCTTCTCGGTTATTCCTCAGGTCATCTATTATAACGCCGGCAACACATTCGCGGGTGCATGCTCAGGGGCCGGAGTCGCTTGCGCGGCCGGCGTCGGGAGCGGCAGCGTTGTCGACTACTCGATCGCGCTCAAGTATGAAAACCCGGACGAAGACTTCGAAGGCGGGGTGAATTTCATCAAGCGTCTGGCTGGCAGCTCGCAGGACAAGAACGTCGGCTTCAACGGGCCGGTCACCGATACGTCTGGCAACCGCACGGTCGCGATGAACTTCAACACGATCGATATCTACGGCAAGAAGCGCTTCGGACGCCTCTCTATCGCGGGCGAAGCGCCCGTGGTCGGGGGCAGCATCGGTGGG
>JAYVOO010000242.1:0-1915 GCA_043757905.1 Oligoflexia bacterium | reverse complement strand
ACCCGATAGCAGGTCATCCGTATAGAGAGGTCCGCGGCCCTTACGCCGCGTTAGACGGCGTTCTTGGGCACTTATTGCCCGTAACTAAATTTATGACTATTACCGTCCATCCAGGAAATGCCGCTTAATGGCTCCTATCCATTAGAGGATCTCAGCGTTTAGACTTAGACAAGTTTTGCCAGCTCGCCCCCATCTACCGTAACCCTACCCCATTGAGCCAGGCACTCGCGCACCACGACCATTGGTTCGCCTACTATGGCGTCTCCCGCTCCAATTTTCCTCAAGGAAATTGGAGCCCTCCATTCTCGATTTTCAATTTTCGTTCTCAACTTCCCGCGTCGGGGTCACTCTTCCCGAAGGTTAACGAACCGCCTAACAGAGCTATCGCCCCCCTTTTAACTCCCGCCTCAAGCGTCTGCGGGAGCGCGGTCCCAACGATCTTCTCGACTACATCGTCCTGATTACAGACGAACGGAAAGAAAGAGTCGACGAGTTTCTGGGTACGGGCGTCGATCCCGGCTCGGGCGATCCCATCGATGAGCGCGGGAAGCTCGTTCAGCTCCTTGATACGGGGCATGCATTCTCTGAGCGACACCAGTGGAGAATGACGATCGAGCCGCGCCTTGCCTAGCTCGCCGACGAAGATGACGGGTTTCGTGAGCAAAGCGAAGTAAAGCGCCGTGCTGGTGATATCCGCGACGGCGACGTCGGCCGCGACGGCGGCATCGAGCCAAGCATCAGATTCCAAGACGATCTTGACGTTGAGCGCCCGGAGCGCGTCCAGCCGCCGCGCTGTCGCTGGGCAAAGATGTCGCGGATGGACGGTCAAAAAGACCGTGTACCGCTTCGCGAGCGCAAGCGCGACTGCCTCGAGCTCGTCGGGACCGGCGCCGAAGAGAGAGCGAGAACCCCAGGTCGACATGAACAGGACTGCCTTGTCTCCCGGACTGAGGCCGAGCTCGGCCCGGATCGACTCGCGGCGCTGGTTCCGCCGAAGGAGATCCGCGGCGAGTACCTCGCCGGTCAGCGTGATGACCTGAGAGAATACCGGATCGACCCGCTCGGCATCGCGCTGTTCGAGCGGCGAGCTCGCGAGCATCTTCGTATACACGCAACGGCCAGGAGCGATGAGGGACTTGATGCCATACACGTAGTTGTCGTTGCCGATGATTTTGCCGGTGTAGAGGCCGTGGCCAACGAATACCTTCGGGACTTCCGGACGGAAGAGGGCGCCGGCGAAGTGATGCGGAAATACGATCAACCGCCATCTCCCGAAGATTGCCCGCGTAAGAGGCACGAACCGGTAAGTGGGCCCTTCGGACTCTAGCGAGCGTAGGGCGCGGTACATCGACCGCGGACCGGTGACGAGCAGCGGTCCCCCTGCGGAGTTAGTTAAAGAAGCGCCGAGCACCTTCGCGTAACTGAGGGCAAGGCGGTTCCTCGCGACGATCAGGACGGAATCTCCGTCGGCTTCGACGCGGCCCGAGACGAGCCTTTGCGCCACCCAGAGGAGCCGGGCGAGCGCGAGAGTCGACCATTGGCGCGCGACCATAAAGGCGCGGATTGAGAACATGGCTTCAATCACTGCTTCCATGTCGCTTTATTCCGGCTTGGGCCGCAAGAATTCTAGCCGGCCTCTCTCAGTGGAAATCGGAAAAGCCAGCGGACTGAGGTATTTCAGATTTTCCATCAATATAAAGTTAACTTCAGAGAGAAAAAGGAACCGAGCTGACCCATGAGGAACTATAAGACTGCGCCGAAGGAGTTTCAAGAGGTAGACGTCGGGGGGTGGCGGCGTTTCCTGCAGTCCAGTATTTAGGAAATAGGGCGCGGCTGCCGAAAGCGCGGAACGGATTCCGTGAAATTAATGGAACACTCCTCATTGCACCAGTGCTACGCGCCGCTATTTGCAGTT
>JAYVOO010000241.1:0-1922 GCA_043757905.1 Oligoflexia bacterium | reverse complement strand
CCCATGATCGGTGCATGGGCCCGATTGTTCGTCTTATCGGGATCGCCGGCATTCCTGCCCTGATTGCCGCGATTCTCATCCTCACCTTCACCGCCAAGAACTCGGCCGCGGACTTCAGCCCGCGCGCTTCGGTGCCTTCGACGGCCGCTTCTTCACGGCTGGCGCGGGCCGCCCCGACTCTTCCCCACTGACGTCGAGCGGAATTCGCTTCATGCCCTTCGGCGCGTTCCAGCCCACAGTCACGGTCGGCCCGTAAGCCCCCGAGAGATGGCGCTCGATCTGCCACAAGTCCAGCTCGTCGGCAGGAGTCGCGTTGATCTCGTCGATGCGCGCACCGGGCTTAAGGCCTTCAGGTCCTAACACGCGAGCCGCAAGCGAGCCCGGGCGGATGCCCTTCACCAGCAAGACACGGTGGGCGTTTCTCAGCACGAAGCCGATCGCGAGCCCCGTGCGGTTCTCGAGGATTTTCGATTCGCGAAACTTCTTCGAGAACCAGATCCTGCCGTTCGGCAGATCCAGCGTGACGGGGCCCTTGGAGATCAGCGGATTTCCCGCAACGCTGAGCAGAGGACTCATCCCGCTCACCCTGAGCTGGCTTGCCACCGGCTGCTCCGCGCACTCGAGCACGAGATCATTCTTGCTTGCGCCTGCGGGCGCAGCTCCGTTCGAAGTGCGAAGCGACGTTCCGCTCGCGGTGCTCCAGCGCACGGGCGAGAGCTTTTTACCGCTGCCCAGCTTGCAAGGGCTCACGATCGCATCGCGCTGATAAAACGAGGCCTCTTCCCAGACCGAGTCCTTGCCCTCGGTGTAACCCGCGGGATCGTAGAGCAGCACTTCGGAAGGAATCCCGGGATCGAGCTCGACCGAGAACTTCCGGAGAAAATCGTTGCCGAGCACGCCCGCGCAGCAAGGTGCGACCGTCTCAGGCACGTCGTGGATGAAGGTTTCGTAGATCAAGAACTCGCTCACTGGCAGCACAAAGCCACTCATCAGCACGCGGTCGAAGCCCGCGCGACGGGCGAGCCCTCCGCCCGGGTTGGCGGCGAAGATCGCGCGGTCGAGCCCCACGTCCTGCAGCTCCACATAAGCCTCGGGAATGCCCTGCTCCGCGAGCCATGAAGGCGAGATGATGCTTCTGGGAGTCGTCGAGTCGATCAGAAACGCACCGTTCAGTTTCTTGTCGCCGACCTCGAGCGAAAGCCTGACCGAGTAAGCGCCCTCCCACCGGCGCGACGGCGCGCGCGCGAGAAACTTGCGGGAGGGCTCGGGCCCCACCGGCTCCATCCGGTCGCGCATGCGCTCCAGCGCCTGCTTTGGCGAACCAGCCGGGGCGCAATTGAATTCTTCGCGCGCGACAATCTCACGGTAGAAATCGAGCTCGACTTTGCGGGCGCGATCATAGACACGCGCGCGCCAGACGGACTCCGTCTGCTCAAGCCAACCGTGATAGATCTGGGTCGCTTTCGCCAGCGCCTGCAGCCGGGAATGGGCCGCGACGCGCGAGAACTTTTGCGCGAGCTTGAGGCGTTCGTGAGTCAGCACTTCCGTCCACTCTCGAGCCGCGGCATCGGCGGCCTTTCGGGAACCATCCGGAGTCGCGAACCAAGGATGACGCTTGATCCCGATGCATGCGTAATCTGAAAGCGGCTGATACCAGGGACCCTCTCCACGCACGTAGGATTTTACGGCGGATTCGATCCCGGAGAAGCTCGCGGTGAAAAGACCGCCGTCCAAAGCCTTGGCATCCAGGCCTTTCAAGCCAAGATGCCGCTCGAGAGCCCAGTTGCGGCGATGCGGGTTCAACTCGTCGGGATCAATCTGCCGGATTCTCGCGGTCGTGAGCGAATCCGGCGAAGCTTCGTACTGGCTCGAGATCCCGGGCTCGTGTGCGGCCGCGGCCCGAACCCCGGCACAAACCCCAG
>JAYVOO010000240.1:0-1924 GCA_043757905.1 Oligoflexia bacterium | reverse complement strand
TCGGCGCCGGTCCGTCTGAGAAGCCGGGCATGCGCGCCCCCCTGCCCGGGGCCACCTTAAAGATTCTTGAGAAGAACCTGGCTTCGCTGAAACTTGGCAAGCTCGCGCTCTCGCGCAGCGACTTCGGCGGTCTGAGTGACGACACGCTTGGAAAATCCCATCTGAAAGGAGCCGAGCTGTGGATCGCCCCGTAAAAGGTCCCATCGACGCCGAGTCACTCACCGAGCTCGCGCAGAAACTCCTTTCGCCGTCACGCGACTGCAACGTTCAAGGCGCGGCCTTCTACCGTCAGACCATCTACTCGCTCGCCAATAAGGCCGAGCTCGAACGGGTCATCCAAGAGAGCATGCGGGACCAACGTTCTCCTACCCCGGCGCAGTCTTCAGCCCAGAATGCGCCGCTTGCGGCTGCCTTAGTCGCTGGCCATTCCCCGCAGGCCGTGAGCGCGCTTCCCGAGAACGCGGCTCAGCAGCTTCGTGAGACCGCGAAGAAAGAATACCGGCCCGCACTCCAAGATCCAGAGCTTCTCGAAGCGCTCCTCGCGTTTCACAATCAGGCAAGCGCACCGAAGCCCCAGCCCGCCGCCGTGCCAGCTTCGAAAAACCAGCCCGCTTCGGACCCGGCAAATGGGGCATTCTCTCACGTGCGCGCCCCCGAGATCGAGGCCCGCCCGAAATCTGGCCGCTACATGAGCAGGACTCCGGGTGTCTCGCGCACGATTCTGCGCTCGCACGACGAATGACTCGCCCCCCTCGCCCCTTTGAGTCGCTCAAAAGGAAGTGGGAGCAGGTGGAAAGTTCCAACTATCAGAGCCTGCTCAGGCTCGCGATCACCCGCGATCTCGCGCGCCAGGTGCACGCCGGCATCTCTGGCTCTATGGCGGATTCGCGCGCTGCCAAGGTGGAAGCGGGCTCGCTTCGCGACTTGAACACGCGCCTCGATTCGCTTCGCGGCCATCGCACGTTCAACTTCGCTTTCAACACGCTCATGGAGGATTTTTCCGCGCTCCCGGAGGAAACCTCGCCGCGCAAGCTTTCCGCGCGCTTGCTCGCGGCCTTCGGGCGCGAACGCCTGGAGCGCTATGACCGTTCCTGGGAGCTTGCCATCGCGGTCGATGCGGAACGCGCGGGCTGGGCGTTCTGGCATGCGGACTCGGCGATGCCCTTGCAAGCGGTGAGCGCATGGAATCAAGGACTCGGAGACCGCCTCTTCCCCCGCGGTATCGTGCTTTTCTGCGAGAAGTCTCCGGAACCCGCAACCGATGACTCCCTACTCTGGGGGGGCCGCTGGAGTGTCGTGACCGACCCCGAGATCGCTCACCCTTCGAAGCTCGTCTCCGACACGCGCTGGACCCTGCTGTGAAACTCGTCGAGTTCCTCATTCATCTGTTGGAAGCCCACGCGCACACGCTGCAGCGCCTGGCTGCACTCATGACCGAGGAGAGTCTTCTGGAACTGCTCGAGAACGCGGGCGATGACGAAGTCGCCTCGCCCGTGCTGAAAGCTCGGCCACAGTTCGCCCGAGGAGGACATCCGACCGGTGTTGCGTCGGCCTACGCGGAGATCGAGAGTGCGGTGCGCGGATTCGAGCTCCCAGCATTTCTCCTCTTCCACCTCTGGGCCTATCCCCATTACCGCGCGCTGATCGAAAGCGCGACCGATCTCGAGGCGCTGATTCCCATGGGCGATTCAATGGGCACCGAACTGGTCGACGAGGCTGTCGGAGAGGCGAAGCTCTGGACTCGGAAACTAAGTCTCCCGCCCGAGCTCGGCGCCCGCGCAGAGAAAGCGGCGGAAATCCCCTGGTTGAAGTTTCGGGCCACGCTGCTTAAGCGAATCGGGAAACGTCCGCTGGGAGCCGTCTGATCAGGCCTTCTTGCCGAAAATCAAGCGATCGAGCGAAAGCGCGCCGGGCCCGTTTACTC
>JAYVOO010000239.1:0-1925 GCA_043757905.1 Oligoflexia bacterium | reverse complement strand
CTCTTCGTTCTCGAAGAGCACGGGAAGAAAGCTGCCCTGGCGGGAAGGCTGGGCCCGTGGCACGCGGAGATCTTTTTCGTTCCAGCCACGGATCAGCACCTCGTGGGTCCCGGGACTGAGTGAGTGAGACGGCTGGACCACGCGTCCTTGGTAGTGAACGCGCTCAGCTTCGAACCACCCCTTCAGGCGCGCGCGCGTCATTGACGGGGCCTGCTCGCGGAGCGTGCGCAGAATCGCCCTATCCAGGCGTTCACCTGGGCTTGGGATCAGGAGCGCGATGAGACCGGGTTCACCCATGGTCCATCCCACTTACCTAATAGGCTGGCGTCTGACAACTTTCGTTGACTTCGAGGTGGGCCGTCGTCGCCGAGGCGGTCGGTCCGGTTGTCACCTTCACCGCAGCCCCGCAGCAGCCCGCTGACGGCGTGAGCTTTCCGACCTTTGTCGTCGAAAGCGGTTTCCCGTCGTAGGTGATCTGGCATTGGTAAGTGTCGTCGCCTCGGAGCGTGCGTTCGGTTGAATCCGGCGTCGCAAGCAGTGGAAACGTACTGAAGGTGGGCGGCTGCAGCGGGTTGGCCACGACTGATCGATCGCATGTCTGGGCCATCGTCGTCCCGTCCCAGCTGGCACTGGCAGGGTGTCGAGCGAATCCGCCTGCCGGATAGCTAGACTCCAGACTGAAGGGCGGGGCTGCCGTGCAAGGCGCGGAGAGGGCCGTGTTCTTCACGGTGTGGGACGTGAAAGGCTGAAAGTTACCGATGTTCGCCGCGTCCATCCCGGTGAGCAGCGACGAGAGATACTCGTTCTGCGTCGGATAGGTCTCGGCGCACCACGCTACGTTCAGGGAAGAAGTCTTGGCGAAGTGAAGCGGAGGATCACGGAACGGTGTCGACTGCGGGGCGCAGGCGCGGAAGCTCGTGTCTTCCTCGTAATGCGGGCTCCAAGGCTCGACACCGCGAACGTAAACCGTCAGGCCGTCGCGAGGTGTGAGGAGCGCCAGCTGCGTGCGATTGTGACTGAGCACCGGAAACGTTGTCCGGCAGGAATTGGGCGAGTCGAGCGAAGGAAACGAGATGCCGTCAATATTGGTGTTCACCCAGCCATGCAGGCCGTCGCCGCCGTCGGCGTTCGTGCTCGCGTAGCGGCGGGCTCCGGTGACTCCCGTGCGGTCGAAGTACGCGAACGGGCAGGGTTTGGGGCCTTGCATGGTGTAGCGGCCTCCGGCAGGAGCGCCCGCGACTGGGCGGTCCAGCACGTAAACCGTGTCGGTGGCCTGGCCCTGGTTCTCCATCGGAAACCCGTTGGTGTTGAAGATCGGAGGGTAGATGGCGACGAAGCGGCGCAGGCGGAAGGTAGCGATCTCGGAGCCGTTTGAATCCTTGATGTTCGAGCAGCCGCCGTCCGGGTTCGGAAGCGCCGCGAAGCCCAGACAGTTGCGGACGAAGCTGTTTGAGTTGGATTCGCTATTGCCGGATATCGTCCCGGTGCAGCTCGAGTTGACACTGTTCGGGTCGGCCGTGCCGTTCGAGAGACGCGTGAAAGCGTCGACGCCGACGTTGAACGTGCCACTCGCGCTGTTTGAAAGAGCGAAGTTCGAGTCGAGCGGGTAGTATTTGCCTTCGCCCGCGGCCCCGACGATGGGAATGAGCGGCTGGCGGATCTTCGGGCAGACATAGCTTTTATTGCGAGGATTGATCGTGCCGATCTCGCCTTCGCGGATGTACAGGCTGTAGTAGTAGGACTGCGCCGAAAAGCCTGAGTCCATCGGGTCGCAGGTGCGCGCGTCGACGGACTGGTTGCCACTGCCGGCGGGCTTGGCACAGAATTGGGTGCCGATCGGGCAGCGCGAAGAATGGGTCACCGAATTCTGTCCTTCGACAAGGGATTGTTGGGCGTTTCCGAACTTGTTCCGGATGCTCAGGCCC
>JAYVOO010000238.1:0-7030 GCA_043757905.1 Oligoflexia bacterium | reverse complement strand
TTGCCGGGCTGTGTATGCTGGGTTTTTGCGACCTTCCAGATACCCTTTTCGTATTCAAGGATGTTGCCGGGACGAATGTCCACGCCGCTGATCTTCATCACCTTTGAAAGCTTCCCGATGTTCTCGCCCGACGGCAAGCAGCTGGCCTTCTCATCCAACCGCAACGCAACCGAGCCGCACGAGACCAATGTCGTCGTGGCGGATTGGGTGGACGGCCCCGAGGTGCGGGGTGAAGTCACCGCAGTCGCTGCCGACCGCATCTTTGCCCTCGACGCTGCCCTCTCCAGCCCGGAGATGGAAGGCCGCGGACTGGGAACCGAAGGCCTGAAGAAAGCCGAAGCGCTCGTCGCCACCGAGTTCGGCAAGCTCGGACTCAAGCCTTATCTTCTCGAGACGAACTTTCACCCGGTCGAGACAAAGCTCGGGAAAAAAGGGCAGGAAAAGATCAACCTGAGCAATAACGTGGTCGCAGCCTTCGGCTGCGAGACCGACTCCAGCCGGAAAACTCCGATTCTGATCGGCGCGCACCTCGATCATTTGGGCTACGGCGGCGACGGTTCGCTTGAGGCCGCGACCGGCAAGATCCATCCGGGTGCCGACGACAACGCTTCGGGCGTGGCAACGATCCTCGAGGTCGCGCGCACTCTGACACAAGGCCCAAAGAAACCCGCGAGCTGCGTCGTTTTCGCAGCGTTCACAGCTGAAGAATCGGGCATTATCGGCTCATCCCGCCTGGTCGAAGAGTTCAAGGCCAAGGGCATCCATCCGAAGGCCATGTTGAATCTCGATATGGTCGGGCGAATGCAGGGAAACCAGCTACTTGTCTTTGGCACAGATACCGCGCGCGAATGGCAAGGTCTCGTTCAGAGTGAGTGCACGGCCTCGCATCTCGAGTGCAAAGGCGGAGGAGACGGTTACGGCCCGAGCGATCAGATGGCTTTCTACATCGCGGGCGCACCGGTGTTGCACTTCTTCACGGGCCCGCATGCGGATCACCACCGCGCGAGCGATACCTCCGACAAGATCAACGCGACCGGCGCGGCGCAGGTCGCGGACGTTGTCGCCACGATCGCACTCAAAGCGGCCGATCCCAAGTTCACGCTCCATTTCAAGCGCGGCAAGCCCGTACCGGATCAACTCATCGGTCGGGCGTCCGGCGAGAGCAAATCCACCGGCGCTTATCTCGGCACCATTCCGGATTACTCGGACCTCAGCACCGTCCACGGCGGCACGACCACGGGCGTGAAGCTTTCAGGCGTTCGCGAAGGCAGCCCTGCTGAAAAGGCCGGCATTCAGGCCGGTGATGTGCTGACCGCGATCGTTTTCGAAGAGGCTGCAAACGGGAAGGACACGTCCCACAGCCTCGCGATCTCCAATCTCGAGGACTTCAGCGCAACGCTTAAGAGGCTCTCGCCCGGGATGAAGATCTCGCTCAAGATCCGACGCGCGGCCGAAGAGCTCAAGCTCCCGGCCACTGTCGGAAAACGAGGCGAGTGACTCTTACAGCCCTCCGAAGAACTTCTCGAACCAGTTCGCTTCCGAGTCGGTGTCGAGGTCTCGCTTAAGCGTCCAGTCGAGAGCAGGGTCGGCGTTGCCTGGGACGGAGCCCATGACATCGCGCTTGGAGTCGTGCAGGAAGGGAATCCAGGACAACCAGCCCAGATCGCTGTTCATGTGGCGATAGACCAGTAGCTTGACTTCCTCCGGCCTGACATCCGGCTGCTCGCGCAGCTTCTTCTGGAGTGAAGCGAACATGTCCTTGTTCTTCTTCAGGAGCTTCGCAACCTTTTTGTAGGTGATATCGAGAGCGCCGTCGATGTCCTTGCTGAGAAGGCGCTGGAAGATGTGATCCTGCTGCAAGCTCTGGGAAAAGAGCGCGCTATCGCTCTCTTTCCGGAAGCTGAAGGTGGCCTGGCGGGTCTCGATCTCGCGAACGATGCCGGCGGCCATCGAGCGGAGCTGCGTGATGTCGGCCTTCTCGAGCTCGTTGGTTTCGGCTTCATTCAGGTAGATGTGCTTGGCGACGAGGCCGCCCATGATGACCTGCATCGCCTTGAGCTTGTATTCGAGATGGTCTGCGTCCAGGCGGGGCCAGAGGTCATGGAGCTCCTTCTCCCCGAGCGGGGTGAGGCGCGAGAGATTGCGGGGCAGGCTCTGATAGAGGGCCATGCCCACGGTCGCGTTGCCGGCCATGTTGACCGCGAGCTCGACTTCCGCGAGCGGCAGGCGCTGGTCCTTCGAGAGTTGATCGACGGGCAGGCTCAAGCCGACCGGCACGCGCATTTCCCAGCCCTTGTCCTTCAAAGTGATCGGGCCCAGGTTGCGCCATCTCCACTCGGAGTACTCCGGCATGTCTTCCTCGATCACCCACTCCGACTTATTCGAGTCGAAGCCGATGTTAAGCTTGTGCGTGGGCCGCTTCTCGGCTTCGAGCTTCATCATGTTCGCGATCAGCTCAAGCCGCAGACGCCCGACGAGGCCGCCGAAATTCGAGAATGCGTTACGAGGGCCGCCCAGGGGATCGATGACCTCGCGGTCGAAGACATCGATCGCGCTCGACGTGAAGTGCAGCTTCGGCAGTTCGATCTTTTCCTCGGCGAGCTTCGTGTGGACACTCTCACTGAAGCGCTTGATGGCGGCCGAGATCAGTTGATGCCATTGCTTGCGGCTGAAAGGTGGGGCCATGCGCCAGTCACGCAGGTTCCAGCGAGAGGCCCAGCCGTACGCCGACTGCTGGACTTCGAGATCACGTTTCTCGCGGTCCACGACCGCGATGTCTCCATGAGGCTCGGTGCCGTCAGCCTGAGCGACCACGGCGGCCTTCTCATTCGCGGCGTCGACGGCTTTCTTCACGGCCTTGGCGGTGCGGGCTTTGGCCGACTCCTTTGCGGGCGCGACGTAGAGCTCGGCGGGTGGGCTCAGGTAATTGCGCCAGATCTTGTTGAACCACTCCCAGGTCACTTGTGGGTTCTTCGCGAGATCCCCGGCCAGTTTGTGAAGTGTATCTGCGTCCACGCGGCCGTCTTTGTCTGCGGCCTTGGCGCGCATGACGATCGAGCTGATCACGCTCGTCGGATTGGCGGCCACGAAGAAAATGAGATGCTGGTACTCGGCCTGCGGGCTCGAAGAAGCATTGCCGCCGGCGCGCGAGAGCTCGTGATTGATCTGGCGGGGATCGCGGATGTATTCGTTCAGAAGGCTTTCAGGAGACTGCTCGGCGAATTTACCCAGCTCGAAGAAATGCTCGGCCACTAGCACATGAAACTCCTTCTGGAGCGCCTCGAGCCGGTTGAGAACCGCGATCCGGTGATCCTTCAGGTTGTCTTGCTCGTCCCGGAGGTTTTCGCGCTCGGTGGCAATCTCCTTCTCGATCTCTTCGGGGGTCTGCTCGCCGTCCTTGAAAACGCGCTTGCGCTGGGCTTTGAGCAGCTCGTTCTCGAGTTTGCTGATCTCGCGGCCGTGCTTCACGATCAGGTCGTTGCTCGTTTTGACCTTTTCTTTCGACTTTGCCCAGGCTTCGTACTTATCGCTGATCTCAGAGACCGCCGCGGGCAGCGTCTTGTCGGGCACAAGGCTCGTCTTGCCGTTGGCAAGAACGTCCCAGTAGAAATTCTTGCTCGTGATCAACTTCTCCCGTGAGTCGTTGATCGAGTGTCCCTGACCGGCGGCCAGGTCCATGTCCAGACTTTCGGCTTCGTCGAAGAATACGACGGCGCCACGAACCGGCTGGCCCTTCACTTTGCGGAACTTCTGCACCTCGGCGATCGGCAGGACGCCTTTGTGTTTCTGGAGCTTGATCTCGGCGAAGCGCCGGTCCCAACCCATCAGCTCAACAAAGCGCTGCACGAACGTCGTCTTTCCATAGCCTGGCAACGTGATCAGCGGAAAAACGAATGGCTTCTTCACGGAAGCCGGCTCCAGCACGATCTCGCCCGCGGCGGCCATGACGGATTCGATCGTAGTGTCCCAGGCGACGAACTCGCTCTTCAAGGTCTTCTTGACCGATTCGAGCCAGGAGATCTTCTCCATATAAGTCATGTGATCGACCTTCCAGTCGATGGTCTGCTCCTCGGCCTGGCGCGCGGCCTCGGCCTTCGCGATTTCTGCCCTTTCAGCTTCGGCGCGGTCAGCTTCGATGCGGGCAGCCTCCGCCCGGCGGGCTTCCTGCTGCTGAGCAACCTCCTCGGCGGTCATCACCAGCTCAGTTTCCTTCGGCGCGACCTTGCGAGCGGATGCCTTCTTGGCTGTGGCATTTTTGGCCGTAGTCTTCGATTTTGTTGCGGAACGCCCTGCAGGTTTCGCCGGCTTTTTGGCCGTCGGGCGTGTCGCCGCATTCGCGAAAAAGGATAAAGCCATAACGGTACCCAGAAGGGCCGAGACGTATTTGTGTAAGTTCATGAGGGGTGAGTAACACAGTGCGTTAATTCATCAAGCTATTTCGTACTTTTTTAGTACAGAATGAATCTGAGCCGAATTCCCCAATCAGATGAAGCTGCTCCGCTGCCTGATCTGAAACCGTGGCGTTCAATTTGCACAGGGACTCCACAGTAACGGGATCGCAGGACTTTTCGTCTAAGAACGGATGCAACCCGAAACCTTAACTTCATGAAGTTTCTAGCGGAAAGCTGGGAACTACGAATGCAACCGGATCGCGCGGTGTGGGGTCAAACCCGGCCCCCCCGAGGATTCAGACGCAAATGGACACCGAAGTCGTGTCGAAATGGAACTCCCCATGCTGCTCAAGAATCTGATCCTCGCCGCCTCGATCGCGGCATATTCCGCCACATCGGCGTTCGCCAGCCTGAGCTTTGACTGCACGATCAAGAACGGCAAAGTCTTCATCGACTCTTCCTATCGGGTCGAGGCCGCGAGCAGCGCGAAGCACGCGACAGACTTCGGTGGCACGGTCGTCGTGATTGCCACCGATCTCGCGGGCAACTCGGTCGAGGAGCGCCATCCTCTCCAGGGGACTATCTTCTCAAACAATTCCGTAACCGTCGCGGGCGGCGGCTTCCCGGTGCGTCTCTCGGGTTGCACGGCGTACTTCGTCGGACAGCAGCAGGACAGGTAAGCGAAAATGCTTAGAACCGATGGAGTCAGACGAGCGCGACCCGCGGATGCACCTGGCATCCACGAGGCTCATATGCGCTCCATCCAGCAAGTCTGCTCGAAGGACCACTCGGCGCACGAGGTCGCGACTTGGGGCGGCCGCGAGTTCAATCCCGCCAAATGGCATGTCGCGATCCTTGAGCAACTAGTCTGGGTCGTCGAACTCGACGGCCGGATCGAAGGCTACTCCCATCTTCGCTTCCTGGAAAAAGACGGCGCCCCCCAGGCTCATATCCAGGGCCTGTATCTGACGCCGAAAGCGATCGGCAAAGGCTATGGTCTCGAGCTCGCGGGCATTATGCTAAAGGAAGCGCGACTGGCCAACGCGAATCGGATCGATCTCGAGTCGACCCTGACCGCGCACAGTTTTTACGAGAAGCTCGGTTTCCGCGACGAAGGCCCGCAGACGACGGTTGAAGTCGCCGGCACGCCGATTCGCTGTTACCGCATGGCCATGAACCCCAACGCCGAAATCAGCCTTTAAACTCGCCATCGAGTTTTCCTGCTCTCTGCCGTAGAATCGAGTCTGGGGAGACTGCCATGTCCATTCGTTTTGCCCTTCGCGCCGCCGTCGTGATTTTGACTTTGGGAATTGCCGCCGGATGCGCCCACGGCGTCGCGCGCGTGCCAGCCGCCGGACCTAATCCCACCGGCCTCGAAAGCGCGCTCACACTTGCGCCAAATCAGGGAGTGATCACGCTCCTGGGGACGAACGACATCCACGGAAGCTTCGCGCTCTCGTCGTGGTTCTCAGGTTACGTCGCGGCGACGCGGGCGCATCTCACGCACCATTACGGCGACCGGGCGAGCCTGCTTGTGCTCGACGCAGGCGATGCCGCGCAAGGCACCCTCCTGTCCAACTACTCCGAAGGCGAACTTGCGGCCAAGATCATGAACGCGGTCGGGTATACGGCCGGAATTCCAGGCAATCACGCCTACGACTTCGGTCCAAAAGACTGGAAGGTCGACAAGTGCGCGCCCGCCGATTCGAAGTGCGATCCGCTCGAGACTCTGAAGACCTTCTCGAAACTTGCCCGGTTCCCGGTGCTGGCCGCGAACGTGAAGACCAAAGCGGCTCCCTCGAAGAACCTTCCATTCCTTCCGCCCTTTACCCTCGTCGATTTCATGGGCCGTAAAATCGCCGTCATCGGCCTCGACAACTCGAAGACCCCTTCCACGACGATCGCCGAGAACATCGCGGACCTAAAATTCGGGAACGGCAAGGGAGACGAGCTCGCGGCTGAGGTGGAAAAGCTCTGGACCTCGAATGATCCCGCCAAGCAAGCCGATGTCTTCATCCTCGTCATGCATGAAGGCGACAGCGACAAGGACGCGACGATGGGCGACTTTCTCGCGACCCTGCCTCGCCGGAGCACCGGCGAGCCCCTGGTCGATGCCACGATCGCAGGCCATTCGCACACAACCAACGACACCGTCTCGGGCGACGTTCCTTACATCCAGTCGGGCGCGAACGGAGAGAAGTTCGGCTTGGTGCAATTAGTCGTCGAGCAGGATCCCGTGACGGGCAAGCTCTCAGTCGCGCGCGACCGGACTCGCAAGAAAGCCTCGATCTCAATCGAAGCCCAGGCGGGCGAGTTCCTGGGCGAACCTGTGAAGCAGGACGCCGAGGTGAATAAGCTATTTAAGGAAGCCGAAACTTTAGTCGCGCCGCTCGCGAAGGAAGAAATCGCGACCGCCCTCGGCCCGATCACAATGCTGAATCCCGGTACTGGCGATATCCGTTTAAGCGACGCGCCTGTGGGCAATCTGTATGCGGACATGATGAAGAAGGCGAGCGGCGTCGAGATCGCGCTCATCAACTCGGGTGATATCCGACGGTCAGCACAGCTCAAGAACGGATTCCCGAAAGGCGTCATTCAGTTCGAAGATCTCTTCAATCTTGTCCCCAAGAATCTCAGGC
>JAYVOO010000237.1:0-1934 GCA_043757905.1 Oligoflexia bacterium | reverse complement strand
CCGAGCGCGACTGCAATAAAGCGATCGGAATTGTCGAGCCCGTTTACAACTCTCCCAACGTTGATAACCGTATCCGACTCGTTCGCGCCGCCGCCTATGCCTGTGCGGCGAACCTGAACTTTTTTGAACTGATCGCGAAGCTCCAAGCCAACACAGCGAAATTGCCATCCAACCAGGTGTGGAATGTTTTCACGGAGGCGTTTCCTTCGGATCCAACCGATCCCTATGACCGCGTGATCGAAGGTGCCGAGGGCGCCACCGACGCGCTTCTCGCGTCGCTTAGGCCAAACAGCGTCCTGCTCTCGAATTATCTCTTCAACCTTGCGTCGCCCAATCCTTCGTCCGGTCAGTACACGGATCGCACGGACGACTCAAACGTATTTCTCACGTTCGTCAGCATGGCAACGATCGGCGGCTATCACAGCCGCTTCGGAAACCCGAATCCCGTCACGTTCAATAAACGCAATATTTTACCCTGGAACACAGCGACCGCGCTTGACATGGACACGGACGGATGCGGTTACGCCTCCTCACTCGTGAATTTCGCCGATGCGCTCGGCGGAATCCAAAAGGCAACGACGGGGAGTCTGGCCACCACGCTCGAAAGCATGCGCTCCATCTTTCAGGGACTGATTTATGGCGCCTGCGACGTGGGATGCCACGCTGGCGCGGTTGGCATCGAAGTGGACGGCGTCACGCCGGTCGCTGGCTGGGTGCCTTCGGAATGCACGGTGGCGGGTGGGAGCTGCGCTGGCTGCCCGCCCACCCTCCGGAACCGGACGTCCTGCCTGAAACGCAACTCGGACATCAACAGCTGCGCTGCCGCTGGCATCGTCAATTTCATGAATAAGCATTCGCTCGGCTGGGCCGGACCGCCCTGAGGCGTACCCGGTTCAGTGGCTGATGTAAGTCGTTTGGCCTGTTCGGTCCGAGCCCTCGAGCTTCACAAGCTTGTTATAGATGCCCATCAGCATGAATGAAGGCGCCCAGAGCCCGACAAAATTCCCGAATTCTTTCTTTTTGGCGAACGTGATCAGGCCGGCGGAGAGAATCATGCTCCCGACCGCCAGGCCCAGGTAACCGAGCGACGGGATTTTGGCGGTCTGCTCTTCGACGCGCTTGGTGAGCGCGCCCTCATGATGGTCCATATTGTTTTTGATCGATGAGATCGACGAGGAAAGGGTAGTGGATGGGTGCATTTGCGGGTCTCCAGTGGAAGGGATGCGGTTCGCTCGATCACCTGCATTCAGCAAGAGGTATGCCGTATAGGGCCTCAAGCGTGCGTTCTTTCAGGCCGATAAGAAATCGATGAAGAATAAGCTCTGGCTCTTCCAGCTTCCCGCGGTGATCTTCTTCACCCTCTGCTTCGGGCTAACCGAAGCGGGGATCGACGGTAGGCTTGAGAATGTGTTCTTGCGCGAGACCGTGTTTCCGTGGCTCAGGCGCGTGACAGCTTTTGGCACGGACGTGAAGTTCCGATTTCGCGGCGCCGAGAAAGTGCGCAATAAGATCGTCATCGTCGAAATCGACGAGAACGCGCTCGCCGAGATCGGCCGCTGGCCCTGGCATCGTGACCAGACCGCACGCCTCATCGATCGGACGTTCGCCGCTGGCGCGCGCGTAGTGGGACTAGATATGGTTTTTTCCGAGCCCGACCGGCGCGTGCCCGAGGCACTTGGAGTCATGCTTGCGAACAAAGGCATCGCCGAGGCGGCGACTCGTTTTGAAACGGATCCCGCGATGCGTGAAGTGATCGCGAAGCATTCGGACCGGCTCGTGCTGGGATGGGTCAGTGAAGCGACCTGCCAGCCGCTCTACCTCCCGTCGGACGAATGTCCCGTCACGAATCCCGACTGGCTGGCACAATTACCACCGCGCCTCGAGCGTTTTGCATACGACCGGGTGACAGTCGAGGGCAAGGGCTTCGAGCCTGC
>JAYVOO010000236.1:0-7070 GCA_043757905.1 Oligoflexia bacterium | reverse complement strand
GTGTGATCAAACCCACCATCGCAGTCACCGCGAAGGAGAGGACGAGGACGTTGAGCTGAGGCATCGCCTTGGCCATCACGGCGAAGACGACATTGACGGCGAACATGGCGACCGCGACTGGTGCCGCCAGCTGCAAGCCGAAGCGAAAGACCTGGCCGGTCATTTCAATCAGCCGCTGGCTCATGACGATATTCATGAAGGACGCCCCGGAGATTCCTACTCCCAGCACCTTGTAGCTGTCGAGCGCGGCCCGGATCATCAAATGGTGCCCGTCGATGGCCAGGAACATCAGCATCGCAAGCGTGGACTGCACCTCGGCGACGACCTGGGACTGCGACTCCTGGTGCGGATCGTAAATGCTGGCGGCCGCGAAGCCCATGAACGTGCCGACGAGATTGCCGCCGAACGAGACGGATTCGAAGAGGAGTCGGGCCGAATAGCCCATTACGAGCGCGATTGAGACTTCGATCGCGATGGTGGACATGATCGAGCCCGCGGTGCGGCCCCAGATCAAGGCCTCGGCCGGCTTCACCGCGCCGCTCGCGACGAGAGCCGGAAAGAGCGCAATCGTCATGGAGAGCGCCAGGAGCACCTTGACGGGCGCCGGCACGAACTTATCACCCAGGAGAGGCAAGATCGCGACCAGCACGCTATAGCGCACCAGAACCGCGAAGAAGCTGAGCATCTCTTCCTGTGAGAAATTGAAAAGCGACATCTATCCCGTCTACCTCACGAAATCGCCCGCGCCGCCGAGCACTCCGGCCGCGTAGGTCTTCAGTGTTTCGAGCATCCAGGGAGCCATCACCATCAGGACCACCACGATCGCCACCATCTTCGGGATGAAGGTCAGGGTCGACTCGTTGATCTGCGTGATCGCCTGCAGGACGCTGACGATAATACCAATCACCATCGCGGCAATCAGCATCGGTCCCGCTAGCAGGATCATCGTCCGGATCGCGTCCCCACCGATCTGCATGACCATTTCTTCCGTCACAGTAACAACCCTTTCATCCGAAACTCTTTACGAGGCTGCCAACCACGAGTTCCCACCCGTCCACCAGGACGAAGAGCAGGAGCTTGAACGGCAGCGAGATCACTACCGGCGGCAGCATCATCATCCCCATGGCCATGAGGACGCTCGCGACCACCATGTCCAGCACCAGAAACGGCAGGTAGAGCATGAAGCCGATCTGAAACGCCGTCTTCAACTCGCTGATCACAAACGAAGGCACGAGCACGTAGGTCGGCACTTCCGTGCGGGACTTGGGCTTGGCTTCCTTCGAGAGCGACAGGAAAAGCTCGAGGTCCTTCTCACGCGTCTGGCTGAACATGAATTCGCGGAGCGGCGCTTCGGCACGCTCATACGCCATCTGCTGGTTGATCTTCTCGTTCAGGTAAGGTTCCACCGCGTTGGCGGAAATGGCCTTCCAGGTCGGCGCCATCACAAAAAACGAAAGAAAAAGCGATAAACCGACGATGAGTTGATTGGGCGGCATTTGCTGCGTGCCCAAAGCCTGGCGAATGAACGACAGCACGACAACGATTCGGGTGAACGACGTGCACATGATCAGGATCGCGGGAGCGAGCGAGAGCACCGTGAGCATCATCACGATGCGGAGCACGGAGACCAGATCCGACGGCTTCTGAGAATTAGCGAATGAGAGGCTGAGCGAAGGCAGCGTCAGGCCAGAGGTGCCGGGAACGTAGCCGCCCTTGCCTTCCGCCCAGGCCATGCCCGAGAGGCAGCCGATGAAACAGAAGATTCCAGCCACCAGCGATAGACCGAGGAGAAGCTGGGAAGGAGCGAAGCGAGTCGCGCGGCACTTCATAGGGACTTATACCCTTCCAGCTTGCTCTTGATCTGCGAGCGAACATTGTTCGCGGGAAGCGCGGGCTTGCTCCGCTCATTGCCGAGGACGTCCGAGAAGATCGCGGGACCGGCGGACACCGCGCCCGTGCCCGACGGCGCCTGTGCATAGGGCTGGGCTTGGACCTGCGCCCGAGCCTGGGGTTGTTGTGGCTTCGCGGTGGGAGAAAGCAGATCGCCGAAATCCCCGCCCAGTTCACCCACCAGCTCGGCCTCCGAAATGTCGCCGTTCAGCTGAGTGATCAGGTTGATCGATTCATTGGTCACGCCAAGCACCAGCGTGCGGCCGGCGATCTTGACCACGCAGATGCTCTTCTTGGGGCCGAGATAGTGGCTGGAGATGACGTCGATCATCTTAGGCTTGCGGGCGACGCCCGCAAACTTGCTGATCGCGCCGATGAGCTGGGAGTTCGGTTTGCCGCCCATCTTGGCCATCAGGCGGCGAGCGGCGAAGGCCAGGCCGAGAAAGATCGCGAGGACTGCGCAGAGCTTGCCGAACGTGCTGAGCATGCCGGGCAGCGGCTTGCCGCTAGCGAGCGGTGCGGGAGGCTGAGCCGCTTTCTGGCGGACGGGTTCCGGGGCGGTGACCAGGGCCTGCGGTGCGGCCTCGCCTCGGGTCACGCGGTCGAGCAGCGCGCGCTCATCGGCTTCCGCTTCCTTCGGGCCGGAAACCACGGCGGATTTGGCGGCCTCGACCGCGGGCTTTGCGCCCACACGCTGAGCGGCGGCACTTGCGATCGAGATGCGATCAGTGGCGACGCCGTCCAGGCGGACGCTCAGGATGCGGCCCTGGGTCGTGATCTGGATCTTGTCTTTATAGCTCTCAGCCTTCCCTTTCACGGTCAGGCGGCAGCGCACAAGCTTCGGCGCGTACTGGTAAGCGAAGATCTTCGTAAGGTCGCCGCCTTGGACTGAAGAAATTTTGGCCGGATAAACTGCGGCGTCGCTCAGGATGATCTGGATGACGTCGTTAAAGAACTCGGTGCGGATCTGGTTCTTGCCGATGCGTCCGTCGAAGAGCAGATCCACCTGCGAGCCATTGTTGACCTGCACCTGCTTGAGGGTCGTTGTCGTCGCGGCGTTGGCCGCCGTGGAAGCAAGGCTCAGAGCCGCACAGGCCAGGGCTATCATCAGGGCACCAGTCCATACGTACGGCGCGGGACGTTTGTGGGATCTGCTCGACATAATCTGCCTTTCTGGCATTTCCGCCTGCTTGGCCATCTTGGCCCAGGCCTGAATGGACGAGAACTTACTTCAGCTGTTCAATGCGTTCGACGGGAGAGATGATGTCAGTTAGACGGATGCCGAACTTCTCGTTCACGACCACCACTTCGCCGCGCGCGATCAGCTTGTCGTTGACGAGCACTTCCAGCGGCTCGCCGGCGAACTTCGAAAGCTCAACGACCGAGCCCTGAGCCAGCTGAAGGATCTCGCGGATCGCCATCCTGGCGCGCCCAAGCTCCACGCTGACTTTGAGGGGGATATCTAGGATGAAGTCGAGCGACTGCACATGCGGCATATGCGCCTTGTTCGGCCCTTTGGCACCGGCGCCCTGCCCGGCCGCTCCGCCCATTCCCCCACCTGATGCCGGCATCTCGGACGCCGCACCCTGGCTTCCGGCGGCGGCCAAGGCCGCGCCGATATCACCCATGTTCACGTCACCCAATGGCGAAGCTTGCTCGTTCATGAATTCGTCTCCTGCGTTCTGGTTATCTGGACTGCGCGGTTTCCTCTTGAAACCCCGTAAAAACATTTAAACTTTGCCACACCTTCGATCAAGAGCTCTAGCTCGCCGTCAGCGTCCTGCGAGAGGGGGATGATGTCGCCCACGCTCAGGTTGACGAGATCGCCACAGGTGATCGTCGCCGCTCCCAGGTTCACGCGCACGTTGGCGTCGGTGTCCTTGAGATGGTCTTCCATCTTGGACATCCACTCGCGGTCATGGCGCTCGGCTTCCGTCTGGAAAGACGCGTTCAGCTTGTGCTTGATCGGCTCGATGGTCGAGTAAGGGATGACGAGCGCGATCGTGCCGCTCGCATTCTCGAGCTCGACTTCGAAGGTCGTGGAAATGATCACATCGGAAGGCGGTACGACGCCGACAAACTGGGGATTCACTTCCGTGCGATTGAATGTGATGGAAGTCTTGTGGACTGGGGCCCACGCTTCCTCCAGGTCATGTAGGGCCAGGTCCATGACCTTCTTCATAATCGAGAGCTCAATGCGCGTGAATTCCTTGCCTTCGATCTTCGTGTAGGGCCGGTCAGTGCCGCCAAAGAAACTGTCAACGAGCGCGTAGGCGAGCTTCGACTCGAAGACCAGGATCGCGGGACCGCGAAGCGCCTCGAAGCGCATGATGCACATGCAGCTCGGGATCGGGAGCGTGTTGACGAACTCGCCGAACTTCAGCAAGTCGGTGGAAATGATCGAGATCGTCGCGATCTTGCGAAGCGCGTTCGACAGCGACATGCGATAAAGGCGGATGAAACGCTCGTAGATGATGTCGAGCGTCGGCATGCGGCCGCGGATGACGCGGTCCTGGTTGGTCAGGTCGTACGGGGTGATCTCGACCTGCTCTTCCTCGGTACCCGCCTGATCCCACGTGCCGCCTCCTCCACCACCACCGGCGTTGCCTCCGGCGCCAGGCGCGCTGCCGGGGACGCTGCCTTCGGAGACCGCGCTCAGCAGAGCATCGACTTCGGATTGGGTTAAGACCTGATTCATTCGATTGCCATCCTAGCTTTCGTTTACTGAACTCTCGGACCTCTTGTCCGTTTCCGCCGGCATCAGCCCGTGAGCGCGAAATTCGTGAAGAACACTCCCCTGACTTTTCCCGTGATCATGAAACCGTTGAGCGCGTTCTTGATCTCTTCTTTGAGATAGTCGCGCCCCTCCGCCGTCGCCAGGTCTGCCGGCCGCTTGCTGTTGAAGAGATCGATGATGGCGTTCCGCACCTGCGGCATCTTCGAGTTCACTTCCGTCTCCGCGTCGTCCGTCGGGACTTCGAGTGAGATGTTCACGCGCACGAATTTCGGGTTAACGCTTCCGGGCGTGGACAGGTTCACCGTGAACTGCTCGAGCGTGACCATCTTGCCGAAGTCAGCCGTCTTCTTGCGAAGCAGCCCGCCGCCGCCGCCATGCTCGCCGCCGGCCGCTCCGTGCTCGCCTGCGGGCGCGCCATGCTCGCCGCCGCCGCCATGGCCCTCAGCCGCCTCGCCCTGAACGGCGATGTCCTCGACCTGCGGCTGCTTTTTGTCTTTCTGGAAAGAGATGAAGAGGATGCCGATCATCCCTAAAGTCGCGAGGACGTTCACGGCGGTGAGAATGAGCACGAGCTTGCCGCCACCGGCCGCCGGTGCCGCGCCCCCTGATGGAGCTTCCGCGCTTGCTTCTTTCTTCTCTGCTGCTGCCATGAGCGATCTTTCCTTTTGTCTCGAGTGCTCTCCTGATCATTTTGCAATGTAAAGGGCATCGGACGCAAGGCAGGATTTGCAGTTTCTAGTAGGCAAAAAGGCCTATTTTCTAGAAATTCCGTCAAGGCGGCAAGGGTCGCGTCAAGCGGGTGACAGAGAGCGACGTAACACGTCAAAGTCCGGGCGAAAAAAAACCGGCGAAGGGCCAGGGTGGCTCCTCCGCCGGGCGATTGACTACATTTTAGCTATCAGTTGCGTTTCAGGTTCAGGACTTCCTGCATCATCTCGTCGGAAGTACTGATGACCTTCGAGTTGGCCTGGAAGTTACGCTGCGCAGTCATCAGATTGATGAACTCGGAAGCGATGTCGGTCGTGGACGACTCGAGCGTCTTCGCGCTCACTCGTCCGCGGCCGCCGGCCTGGGGAGCGCCGATGGTGGCCTGTCCCGAGAGACGGCTCTCACGGAAGAGGTTCTGGCCTGACTTGAAGAGGCCTTCCGGATTCTCGAACTTCCCGAGCGCGATCTGAGCAAGATTCACGTTCTGGCCGTTGGAGTAGATCGCAGAGAGGACGCCGTCGTCGTTGAAGGTCATGCCGGCGAGCGTGCCTGCCGTGTAGCCGTCCTGGGTGCTCTTGTAAGCTTCCGAGTTCGTGCCGTACTGCGTGACCGAGAGGCCTTGGCCGCCCGACTTCTTGTCTTCGCCGAAGTTGAACTTGATGTTCTGGTCCGGCAGCGCGCCTTTAGTGAAGTTGAACGCGGACTTGTTGGTGCTCTGTTCCTTCAGGCGACCGTCGGTATCAAAGATCAGCTTGCCCGCGGCCTGCTCGACCATCGTGTCCTTCTTGCCTCCGACGACATCTTCGCCCTTCGCCATCGCGCGCCACGACCACTGGCCGTCTTCCATTTTGTTGAAATACATCGTCACGACGTGCGGAGTACCCGCCGAGTCGTAAACGGTGGTGCCGGTTGCGAAGTTCGAGGTTTTGTCCGGATTGGCCGGATCGAACTCGAGCGTCTTCTCGGCGCGCAGGTCGAGATTCATGAACATGGTGACATCGGAGGTCTTCTTCGCGTCGACGACCGTGCGGTCGACGCTGATGTCGCCCATCTTGGAAGTCATCTTGCCCTTTTCGTCGGCCTGGAATCCCTGGACCTTGTTGCCGTCCGAATTGATGAGCTTGCCGTCCTTATCGAAATGGAACGAGCCGTTGCGGGTGAAGCTCTGACCTTCGGCGCCTTTCACGACGAAAAAGCCGTCGCCCATGATCGCGAGGTCGGTCGCGGATTCCGTCTGGGTAATCGAGCCCTGCGAGAAGATGGGGTTGACGGCGGCGAGCTTGGTGCCGCGGCCGATCTGATTGCCTCCGAGGAGACCCTTCAGGGATTTAGAGACCACGTCCTGGAACTCAGGCCGGGAGACCTTGAAGCCGGTCGTGTTGGCATTGGCGATATTGTCGCCGTAGATCGAGAGCGCTTCGCCCTGACCCTGCATGCCCGTGATACCAGTGTACATCGATGATAGGATACCCATTAGAACGCCTCCAGCGTAAATGTGCGGCTTTCCTTCGTGGAAACCGCGTTTATTAGAGATCCGGTTCGTCAATCAATCGGAACCGGCAGGCTTCCCTAATGGGTCCAGCCTGAGAAAACAACTGCTACCAAATCAAACCACTACTGCACCGTCTATATTCGTGAACACGTTGCCGACCAGGGAGTTCCTGTCCATCGCCGTGATCACTGTCCTGTTCTTCACGCTCACGATCAACGCCGCGTCCTTGGTGAGCACCAGGGT
>JAYVOO010000235.1:0-1944 GCA_043757905.1 Oligoflexia bacterium | reverse complement strand
GCGTGACGACGGCAGGCGTGACGACGGTAGGCGTGACTGGCGGCGTGACCGAACTCGGAGTGCCTCCCGAAGTCGACGGACCCGCCACGGTAGGACTGACGCTCGGCTTCGGCTTGCGCTGATTGACCGCCTGGGAGTCGCTCGATGCCTCGTCATCCGAGGAGTTTAAGGTCCCCTGTTTCCAGGAACCGCCGAAGTTCATATTGCAGCCGACCAGGGGCAGGCTCGAAATGAACGCGACAAAAAACACTACGACGGAGTTGGAACGTACGTACATGAAACCCCCGGGAAAATTGTATGACTCTCTTGAGTCTACGTGAGGGGGAAGTGTCGTCAAGGGCGTCTCCCCCGACCCACCTGAACTCGCCTCTTCAGCTTTGTTCGAGAACGATACCGAGCCCGGAGAGCAAGCCCTGGGCTTCGGGGAGGGAGAACTTCGCACCTCGGACCTTGTTTTCGATCGGGTTGATGAGGTAGTTCCTCGCGCCACGGAAGTCGGCTTTCAAAAGCGAAGTCTGGTTGAATCGGGCGTTCAGGCAATCTGAACCGCGTAGGTCGCACTCCGAGAGCTCTGCCTGGGAGAATTCCGCCTCGCGGAGCACGCATTCCGAGAATCGGGTCTTTTTCAATTTGAGGCCCGTGAAATTCGCGAGACTCAGATTGCAGCTCTCGAAAGACGGGCCGACGAAGTCAGCGCACTGGACCCACTGCACGCCCAGAAGTTTCGAGCCCTGAAAGCGGCAGTCGCGCAGCCTCGCGGAAGCGAGCTGGACGTTGCTGAGATCGCAGTTATCGAAAACGCAGCCGACAAACCGGGAACGCGAGAAATCCGCACCGGAGAAATTGCAGCTCCGGAACACGCAGTCTTCGAGGATCATCTCCCGAAACGAGGCTCCCGGGAGCGTGAGGTGCTCGAACAGCGCGCCCGAATGCTCGGAACGCTCCCCAAGGCCCGACTCCAATAGCTCGCTCAAGGCGCAAAGCAGGTCGTGGCGTCGATGCAAGGCGCCAACGAGAGAAGCTCGATCGAGACATAATACTGGAATATGCCCGCGCTCGAGCTCGGATCGCCCTGCGTGAAGTAAAGTCTCTGCTTCTCGCCCACGTTGATCCGGCCCTCGACCTCAAAAGTGGATCGGAACTCCTGGCCCGGGGCGAGCCCGGTCCTGTCCCATGCGCGGAAGTAGTATTTCACGCCCGTAAGAGACGCTTCGGCGATTCCGAAGCTGAAGTCGCCCGTCGCTTCCAAGGAGGTCTTTCCAAGCGGATAGAGAAGGGACGCAGGCCAACCGCCGATGGAAACCTGGGTCTTGTCGGCGTCGTCGAGGATCGAAATCGTCTGGTTCAGCGTTTGAATCAGCGTCTGCGGAGACGGGTCGAGATAGGTATCGTGGAACTCGAGCTTCCAGACGGCCTTGAACCCCGCGGAGGCATGGGCCGAAAGAGCGAGAAACAAGGAAAGGACGCCGAGGAATTTCATAAAGAGTCTCCGTTGAATTGCCCATTGCGTAGCATGAGGTGGCCGCCCGCGGCAAGAACGGCGCTTTCGCCCACTCTTCTCGTCAGCGCCACCACGCGTCCGGCGTCCAGCGGCATGCGCTCAACCTGAACGTAGCGCCCTGCCATCCGGCTCGCGATCTTGGCTTCCAATCGATGCCGCCAATCGCCTGGCTTCAGCCCTTGCAGCGCCATCTCAGGCACCCAGTCGAGCATCCGGGTCATCACTTCAGGGGCGAACCCACAGGGCGAGATCAGCGAAAAGGACGCCAGGTCGTTCATACAGTTGAGCGCGGCCCCATGGTAGGTCACCCACTTGCGGACTGCGATTCCGATGGATGCGATCTTGAGGTCTCCGAGCCAGACGCCGGTCGCGTTCGCGCGAACGGATGCGGGCAGAGAAAGCTCGCGGAGCTCGGCGATCAGCACGCCTTCCAGCTTCCGCAG
>JAYVOO010000234.1:0-1946 GCA_043757905.1 Oligoflexia bacterium | reverse complement strand
CCCTAGGACCGTTGTCCCGATTAAGCCCATGGGATCGTTGCCTGGCATCAACGCGCGAGCCAAGAGTCCCACCACGAAACCGAAGAGAATCCATCCTAAGATCGCCATAATCACCTCCAGCCGTGCCCGGCTAGGGCGTATGTGGTGCAATCCACATACCTCAGCTTCGAAGCAGCGTCCCCTCATAAGCGCGGGTCGCGAGTTCCTGGAAAAAAAACTGAGAGCGGACGGCCTTGGGGCCCAGTCCGAAACTCTTCACCGATGCGACCGTGCGTTTCTTCCAGGTGCCTTGCGGCGTGAGTTCGCGCGCTTTCACCGTGTCCGAGAGATAAGTCGGAATGACTACCTCCGAGAGATACCTGAGAAGCTTCTCGTCGAGCACAGGGAACGCGATCTCTAGGCGGGAGAAAAAATTCCGCGGCATCCAGTCGGCGCTCGAGAGATAGAGAACCTTCGAGTCCTCGAACGAATAAATCCTGGAATGCTCGAGGAAGCGGTCGACGATGCTAATTACACGAATGTTCTCACTCAGCCCCTTCACGCCGGGAATCAGCGAGCATGCGCCGCGCACGATCAGGTCCACCTGCACGCCTGCCTGCGAAGCGCGATAAAGGTGATCGATCACGACGGCGTCGACGAGCGCGTTCACTTTGGCCACGATCCGGGCCTTGCGCCCGTTCTTGGCGGCGTCAGTCTCCGCCTGAATCAGATTGAGCAGCCTGCGATGGAGCTTCGCGGGCGCGGAGACGAGATGCTTAAAAGAGCTGGGGACCTGCCCGTCCCAGACGGCGTCCAAAAACTTTCGCGCGTCTTCCCCTACCTCCTGGTTGGCGGTCAGGATCGCCAAATCCGTGTACTGGCGCGCGGTCTGTGCGTTGTAATTGCCGGTCGAGAGATGCGTGTAGAGGCGCTTGCCTTCGGGCTCAATGCGGGTGACCAGCGCGATCTTCGCATGAAGCTTCAGCTTCCCGAAGCCGAATGCGACTTCGACGCCGGCCTTCCGCATTTCCTCCGCGAGCGCGAGGTTATTGAGCTCGTCGAAGCGTGCACGCAGCTCGATGACGGCTCGGATACGCTTCTTTTTGGCGGCTTTCTTGAGAGCGTCGACGACCGGCGAAAGCGCGTCCATCCGGTAGACGGTCTGCTCGATCATCTCGACTGCTGGATCCTCGCACGCGGCCAGTATCCAGTTCACGTAACTATCGAACGAGTCGTAGGGATGGTGCAGAAGGATGTCCGAGCGCTTGAGCTCGTCGAAAACGCTCGCTCCACCCTTTACCTTGCCCTGCAGGCTCCAGTGCACGGGTGGCGTGAAAACCGGGTAGTTCAGGCCGGGTTTGGAGGAGATCGACTCCGGCGCATGGTTGACGACAGCCCAAAGTCCATGGAGACTGAGCGCGCTCGGTGACGAGAAGATCTGCGGCGGGTCGAGCCTGAGGCTGGCGGCCGCCTGCCGGAGTACGTCCTCGCGCGTTTCGCCGGCGTATTGTAGCCGGACGGGACGCCCCTTGTCGCGCGAGCCGAGCCCCTGGCGGACGACATCCGGGATGGATTCCGTGTCCTCTTCCTCGAGGTCGACCGTGAAATCCCCGTCTCGTGTGAGTCGGAACACGGCAGGCCCGCCCTCGAGCCGGAACGCCTCGCCCAGGTGAGCCGCGATCAGCTCGTCCATGAAGAAGAAATAGATCTCCCCGTCCTTCTGCGGAGGGCTGACAACCATCGGAGGAAGCGTCTTTGGGATCCGGAACCAGACGTTGTTGGGGAAAACGACGGCAAGCTGGAGGTTCTCCAGGAAAGTCAGCTTGGAGGAAGTGAACGGTTCCGGCGGCGCGAGCTTCGGGAGCACCTGGTCGTTGAAGCAAGCCCGGCCGATATCGAAGGCCGTGTCGCCCGGCTTCGCTCCGCGGACAATCCTCAGGCCCTCGGACTCGAGCTCCCCGGCCAGG
>JAYVOO010000233.1:0-7098 GCA_043757905.1 Oligoflexia bacterium | reverse complement strand
GACCTTGCCCTGCTCGACTTTGCCCCCGAGATCGCGCGCCAGGAGCTGCATGCCGTAGCAGATGCCCAGGACCGGCAGACGTGACTTCTTCTGCGCATCAAGGAACCCACGAGGAAGAGTCGGTGCACCTTCGTCGTAGACCGAGGATGGCCCGCCCGAGAGAATCACAGCCTTCGGCGCGATCGACTCGATTCGCTCCAAGCTCACGTCACCTGGCAGGATCTTCGAATAGATCCCAAGCTCGCGCACTCGGCGAGCGATGAGCTGCGTGTACTGCGAACCGTAATCGAGGATCAGGACCGTCTCGTGCTGAGCGCTCATGATTCTAATTTCTCCCACCCACGCGGTAGTTCGGGGCTTCCTTGGTGATGTCGACGTCGTGCGGATGGCTCTCGGCCAACCCGCTGTTGGTAATGCGGATGAACTGCGCTTTTTCTTGAAGCTCGTCGATCGTTCCCGCCCCGCAATATCCCATCCCGGCCCGCAGTCCGCCCACGAGTTGATGCACGTTGAAAGAGAGGCTGCCACGGTAAGGCACGCGGCCTTCGATCCCCTCGGGCACGAGCTTGCCGACTTCGTCGATCTCGCTCTGGAAGTAGCGGTCCTTTGAGCCTTGAGCTTGTGCCATCGCGTCCAGGCTCCCCATCCCGCGGTACATCTTGTAGGAGCGACCCTGGAAGAGAATCAACTCGCCAGGAGATTCATCCGTGCCCGCGAAGAGCGAGCCCACCATGACGGAGCTAGCGCCCGCGGCCAACGCCTTGGTGATGTCGCCCGAGTACTTGATGCCGCCGTCGGCGATGATCGGTATGAGCCGTTGGGAGCTCGCGCCAGCGCTCGCATCCTTCGCGGCACGGGCTGCCTCCGACACAGCAAACAGCTGAGGCACGCCGATCCCCGCGATCACGCGCGTCGTGCAGATCGAGCCCGGGCCGATACCGACCTTGATTGCGTCCGCGCCCGCTTCGATGAGCGCGAGCGCGCCTTCATAGGTTGCGACGTTGCCGCCGACAATATCGACCTTGGCGCCGAACTTCTGCTTCAGCACGCGAATGGCGTCGAGCACTCCCTTGGAGTGGCCGTGCGCGGAGTCGACGAAGAGCACGTCCACGCCCGCCTCAACCAACGCATGCGCCCGCTCGAGGCTTTCGCCGCCCACGCCGACCGCGGCGCCGACGACGAGGCGGCCGAACTGATCCTTGTTGGCGTGCGGGTATTTCTGCTGCTTCTTGATGTCCTTGATCGTGATCAGGCCCTTAAGGAACCCTTGGGCGTCGACGACTGGAAGCTTTTCCACCCGATTCTCTTTCAGGATCTTCTTGGCCTGCTCAAGCGTCGTGCCTTCCGGAACGGTAATCAGCGGCGCCTTCGTCATGCGCGCGGCCACGTCCTGAGTCATGTCTTCCTCGAAGCGCAAGTCGCGATTGGTGAGGATACCCACAAGCTTGAGCCCGTTCGCTTCCAGCATGGTGACCGGTACGCCCGAGATCTTGTAGGTACTCATCAGGCGGAGCGCCTCGGAGATTTTCGCGTTCGGCTCAATCGTGATCGGATCGAGGATCATCCCCCACTCGCTCTTTTTGACTTTCTCGACTTCGAACGCCTGGTTCTTGATGGATAAGTTCTTGTGGATGACGCCCATGCCGCCTTCCTGGGCTAGGGTGATCGCCGTTTTGCTCTCGGTGACCGTGTCCATCGCGGCCGAAAGCAGCGGGATGCGAAGGCGGATCCTGCGGGTCAGCTGCGTATCGAGCGTGACATTCGATGGCAGCACTTCCGAATAGCCGGGAAGCAGAAGGACGTCGTCAAAAGTAAGCGCTTCATCACGGATCTTCATCTGTCGCCTCCGGGTTACTGAAATCCAATTCCTCGAGGTCCGCGTTGTTCTGACCGAGTGCCTGAGGCCCGGGCACGTAGCCATGGTACTCGATCGAGTCGCCGACGTAGTTCTCGGCGCTCTTCGGTAGGAAACGAAGCTCTTCGGGTTTGAGCGGCCGAGCGACTCTCGCGGGCGAGCCCATCACCAGGCTACCGGCTGGAACCTTCATGCCCTTGGTGATCAGCGAGCCCGCGCCGACGATGCAGTCGTCCCCGATCTCGACTTCGTCCATCACGATCGCGCCCATGCCGATCAGAACGCGGTTACCCACCCTGCATCCGTGCAACGTCACGCGGTGGCCGATCGTCACTTCGTCTCCAATGACGAGCTGGCTGCCCGTGCCCTCGGCGGTCGCCTGCGCGACACGCGTGACATGGAGAATGGAATGATCCTGGACGTTGGTGCGCGTGCCGATCTTGATCGAGTTCACGTCCCCGCGGATCACGACTTGAAACCAGACACTCGAATGCGGCCCGATCTCGACGTTGCCGATAATATCGGCGGAGGGCGCAACGAAAGCCGTCTCGTGGATGTTCGGCCAGCGTCCCCGGTAAGGCAGGATCATCGGATGGCCTCGGGTTCCACGAGCTCGCCCCGAAGCGAGAGGCTCGTCGCACGCACGATCCTCACGCGTACGCTCTTTCCCACAAGATTCCTCGCCGATCGGGCAGAGAACGCGACGACACAGTTGCAGCTCGTCCGGCCTTTCCAGACATGCTCGTTCTCGAGCGTCTCGGTCTTGAGCAGGTTTTCATGCCGGGCGGCCTGCTCGACGAGCACGCTCATCTCGCGGCCCACCCTGAGCGCGTATCGGCCTTCGGCGATCTTCAGCTGGTGGGCAAGAAGCGTGTTCAGGCGGCGCTTCTTGTCGGCAGCCGGGACATCGTCGGCTAACTTCGACGCGCGCGTGCCTGGGCGGGGCGAATAAGCGAAGGCGTAGATATTGTCGAACTGCATTCGGTCTAGGAGCGCGATCGTGGCCTGGAAGTCCTCTTCCGTCTCGCCGGGAAACCCCACGATCAGATCGGTCGAAAGGCCGACGTGAGGGCTGATCTCGCGCAGCCGGTCCATTTGGGCAATGTAATTCTCGATCTGATGGTGGCGGCCCATTTTTTGGAGAATACGGTTGGAACCCGTCTGAACGGGAAGATGGAGATTGAGCGCAAGCCGCGCAACGCCGCCAGTTCCGTCCTCGAGCGCGGGGCGGTAGCACTCAATTAGCTCGTCGCTGAAATCCAGCGGATGACTGGAAGTGAAGCGGATGAGCTCAAGCTTCTCGCAGCGTGGGTCGCGGTCGATCGCGCGTAGGAGCTGCGGGAAGTTCTCCTCGCCCAGCTTTGGCCCGACCTTGCCGATGCAATTATGGAGCTCGCGCGGCTCGAGACCCGCCTCGTTCGGGTTGCCCTTGCCGAAAGAGTTCACGTTCTGCCCGAGGAGCGTGATCTCGCGCACACCGGTCGCAACCAGTCTCGCGATGTCCGAGACGACTTCGGCGATCCGGCGCGACTTCTCGCGACCGCGCGTGAAAGGCACGATGCAGTAGGTGCAGTACTTGTCGCAGCCCTTCATGATGTTAACGAAAGCCTGCGCTTTGGCCGAGAAGACCTTGGTCTCGGTCGAGTAATCCATCGAGCGATCGAAGTCGGCGTACACTACATGGCGCTCGCCACTTTCCACCCGGTGAACGATCTCCGGGAGCTGATCGATCGTGTCGGTGCCGAAAACGAAATCCACGTAGGGCGCGCGCTTGAAGAGCTTGCCTTGGTCGAGCTGGCCAACACAGCCGCCAATTCCGATGATCGGGCCCTTGCCGGAGCTGAGTTTTAAATCCTGGAATTCACCCAGTGCTGAGAGCGCCTTGTGGACGGCTTTTTCACGAACCGTGCAGCCGTTGATGATGATCAACTGAGCCGTTTTGGCGCTGGGGGCCTCAGTCATGCCGCGCTCGGAGAGAAGTGACGCCATCCGTTCGGAATCAGCGGCGTTCATCTGGCAGCCGAAAGTCTTGATAAAAAACTTACCGGGTGCGTCAGCGCCTAAGGCGTCATTTACGCCTGGCGCGTCTGGAGCTGCGAGCTTTTCCATTTCGCGAACCTATACCGCAAAACGACGGATTCGACCACCAGGTAAAGTATCAGACTTACGGTCAAACCCACGCCTTTGAGCAAGGCCCAAGCAGTCGTCGACCAATGAAGTCCGGCCCAGACGGCCAAAATCGAATGCACCGCGAAAAACACTCCGATCCGGAAGTTCATACCAGCGAGATTTCGCTCCATGATCTGTTTCAAGCCGGGTGGAATATGGGCGGGAATCCCTCCCTGTTTGCGCGCCAGAGTCAGTAGGAACGGCTTCCCGATCCACCCGCTGATCCACAGCCCAAGCGCCATGGCCGCTTCGATCAGTGCTGGCTGCAGCTTGAACCAGATCCCCTCACTCGTCCAAAGCGAGACGCCCCCCAACACGAGGATCAGCCCGTTTCCGCCCCAAGTCATGGGATCGACGCGCCCGCGCGTCTTCCACTCATAGAGAATCTCGCCCACGCCGAAGATCATTGCCGCAATCAGGCCGGCAATTGTCCCGTAGTACTCCTCGATCCATGTGAACAGGATGATTGGGATCAGCCCGCCGAAGAAGAACGAGCGGAGCATCTGATTACGCGAGGCGTTCGTACCCTGCGGCAGCTCGGAGCTCAGATCTGCGCCCCTTGCGTTTTGATCCGCTTCTCGGCCAAGCCGAGTAGCTCGCTTGGATCCAAGCCGTCGCTTGGACAATGGGAAACGCCGAAGCGGATCCTCCTGCCCAAGTTTTTCTGGATACGCTCCATTAGCCCCGGGATGTCCTCGGGCTTGCAGTCATCGAGGACGAGCGAGACCTGCTGGGATTCAGGCAGCGCGTACACAGCATCCGAACTCCGGAAGAGCGAGCGCCTGACGTCGAGTGCAAATTGCTTAGGGTCGATCCCTGCAGGGACTTCGATCAGTACAACGCCGACACTGCGAAGTTCAGTCGAGATGGCGTAAGCGCGAGATGCGAGCACAGCGCGGATCCCGGCATCGCTCGAAAGCGCGGGAAGTTCAAGGATCAGTTGGAATGCATCCATCTCTTGTGCCGTGTAGAAACGGCCGTGATGGATGCGTAAAATTTCATGGATGAGCAGAAGCTCACTTCCCAGGCCTTCTTCCGTGCGCGCTAGAAATGCCTCCTCGGACTGCATCACGCCCGCGAACACCGAAGCGGAAGTGGCAACCCCACTCTGAAAACCGACTTGCGCCTGTAGCCAAGCGCCGGCCCACTGGCGGGCGGCCTCGGGCTTGAGTTTGACCTGGAAGATCACGCGGCTTGCGCCGATCTTGATCTGAGGCGGATAGGCGGGGTCGAGCCGCGGTGCCAGAGTCTCCAGGCAAAGATCTACCGCGCGCCCGAGCCGCTGCGGATCCCCCAATACCGGCGGACCCGACTCCTTGTGAACTTGGAACTGAATTCCGTGATCGTTCAAAAACGTGGCGTTCGCGGCAAGCCGCGATTGGAGAAGGCGTACGAGATCCAGCTCTTTCAAGCTCACATGAAAATTGCCGCTCTCAAGCGAAGCGAGATCCAAAAGGGTGACGAGTGCGCGGTTCAAGCGCTGCGCGTTCTGACGCGCGACTTGGATGAGGCGCGCCCTCTCCTCCTGGACTTCGGCGGCTGACGGAGCGGGCGTCGTGGTATCGACGATCGTGCCAGTGGAATCCGATTCGGAAACTTCAAGCATCATCAGCGCGTTCAGCACGCCCATCAACGGGGTGCGGAGCTCGTGCGAGATCAGTGAAAGAAGATTGGATTGAAATGAGTGAAAGAGTTTTTGGTCCTGAGGGCTCAAGGAGCTTGAAGGCGCGTGCCCGACGGCAAACGGCGAAGCTGTCCGATTTTCTTCAGGCGTATTCTTTGAGGTCAGAAGTATCCTCGATTTCGAGCTTAACGAGCCACCCTTCTTCGAGCGGGTCGTCGGACACGATTTCCGGTTCTTCCTTGGCGGCTTCGTTCACTTCCAAGATGACACCGCTTGCCGGCGTCGTGACTTCGAGCTTGCCTGAAGAACCATCCACGGTGACGACCACGTCGCCTTTCGTGAAATCATCTCCATCGTCTGGGAATTCCACGCCGGTCGCGTCTCCAAGCTCTTCGATCGCTAGGCTCGTCAACCCAACGGTGACGATTGTGCCCTTGCGATGAAACCAGAATTTACCTTCCGCGAACTCCCCATTTTTCGGTGCGATATCAGCTGCCATATTCTTAACCCATCCTGCCATGCTCCGGGCAGCTTCTGGAAGAGAAAAGAAAAACGGGGCAGGAGGTTTCCCCTTGCCCCGTTCGTTTCTTGGATCTCAGTTGAATCGCTCTGGCGATATCGCTTTTTAGAGGCCGAGCGCGGCTTCGAGATTCAGCACACCGCCGCTCGAGACCTTACCCGAGAGAGCAGGCACCTTGCGGGCCGTCTTCAGGATCTGGTCGCGAACCTGGTGGTAATCCCAGGTCGGGTGAGCCGACCAGAGAAGAGCCACGCCACCGGCGACGATCGGAGTCGCCATCGAGGTGCCGTCCCAGTCGATCTGGCCGGGCTTGCCGTCCGGACCCGTGTACTTAGCCACGACGTCCGAGTAACTGCCGCCCGATGTAGTCGACAAGATCTTCAGGCCAGGAGCGCCGATGTGCACGCCCTTCGCCCCGAAGTTCGAAAAGCTCGTCAGGCTATCGTTCGGATCGGTCGCGGCGACCGTGATGATGTTATCCAGGTCGTAAGCGGCCGGATAATCCGGCTGAGCCGCCTTATCGTTGTCAAACCCGACACCGGACTGGTCGCCGTTGCCAGCCGCGACGACGAAGAGCACGCCCGCCTTTTGGGCGCGGATGAGAGCGGCCTTGAGCTCGGACTTCTCAGCTTCCGCCGGAGCCATCTGGCCGCCCCAGCTTGCGCTGATGACTTTCACACCGTGAGCGATCGCATAGTCGATCGACTTGACGGCCGCAGTGTCATCGCCTTGGCCGGCGTTCGTGTCGCCTTCGTCATAGAACATCTTGAGCATCATGACCTTCGAGGTGCCGATGCCGCGGATGCCGGTCGAATTATTCGTGACTGCCGCCACATGGCCCGCGCAATGCGTGCCGTGGCCAGGATTTACGAGGTACTGAGCCTGATTGATGCCCAGGAGGCAGCCAAAGTCCTTCATGCAACCTTCGAT
>JAYVOO010000232.1:0-1952 GCA_043757905.1 Oligoflexia bacterium | reverse complement strand
GGGCGGCATTGCAATCCAGCTCATCCATGCGATCAGCATCGACATCGCAATGCCTTTCACCGCATATTTCAGCCAGAACCAGCTTTATCTGATCAGCGGAGAAGCCGGCCTGAGATTGGAGCTCTGATATGGGATTCATGAACAGGAAACTTAAAATCGCGGCGTCGCTCCTTTGCCTGACCGCTGTCTCAGGCTGCGGCGGAAACGACCCCCTGAACGTCTTTGGCCGCGGCGACGCGCCTCCCGCGATCTCGCTCCCACTGACGGGCACGCTCACGGATTTCTCGCCGTATGTGCCCGCTCAGAAATTCTTCACCTTCCGCACGAGCGGCAGCGTCGTTTCGGTGACTTCGCCCACGGAAGGCCTGATTACCGCGATCGACATCGAAGTCCCACTAGGGGTCGCGCTCTACTCGGTGACGATCCTCCACAACACGCGCTATACAGTCATCGTCGGCAAGATGTCCGGCACCGTCCGGCGCGTGGGCGATTACGTGACGGAAGGCTCCCCGATCGGCACTTCGGACACGGCCACCAACACCTCACTTTCCGTCATCCAAGCAGGCCAGGTCACCTGCCCTTATTCGTTCATCAACGTCGAGAGCCGGCACCGCATCAATACACGCATGCAGACCCAGGGTGGGAACATCGTTCCCTGCGACGAATAAGCTCCTCGCGTGGGCGGCCAGAGCGAGGTTCACCTGGAATTTCGCCGGAATTTGTGGTTCCTTTGATGGACCTCATTTATGGATCCCACGGCAGCCCCCACCACTCCCGAGCGCATTGCGAGGCTTAAGCTCGCCCTCTCCGAGCGGATCCTCGTCATCGACGGCGCGATGGGCACGAACCTCCAGGACCGGAAGCTGACTCCTGCGGACTTCGGCGGAGAAGAGCTTGAGGGCTGCAACGAAAACTTGGTCTTTACCCGGCCCGACGTCATCCAAGCAATTCACGAGGAGTACCTTCAAGCGGGCTGTGACATCGTCGAGACGAATACCTTCGGCGCCACTCCCATCGTGCTGGACGAATACGGCCTCGGAGCGAAAACGGTCGAGCTCAACCGTATCGCTGCCCTCCTTGCGCGCGCCGCATGCGCTAAGTTCTCTACACCTGAAAAACCCCGCTTCGTCGCGGGCTCGATTGGCCCGACCACGAAGGCGATCTCGGTCACCGGCGGCATCAGTTTCGACGGATTGATCGAAAACTTTTACCAACAAGCCAAAGGCCTCTACGAGGGGGGCGCGGATTACTTCCTGATCGAGACCTGCCAGGACACGCGCAACATCAAGGCGGCCATTCTGGGGCTCGAACGCCTGGAGGCGGAGACGGGCCTGAAGATTCCGATCGCCGTTTCGGGCACGATCGAACCCATGGGCACGATGCTGGCCGGGCAGTCAGTCGAGGCGCTCCTCACGTCCCTCTCGCACCAAGACCTGCTCTATATCGGTTTAAACTGCGCGACCGGCCCAGAATTCATGACCGATCACATCCGCTCGCTTTCGAAGCTCTCGCGCTTCCCGCTCGCCTGCGTCCCGAACGCGGGGCTCCCGGATGAGAACGGCCATTATCTGGAATCGCCCGAGATGCTCGCACGCACACTCTCGCGCTTCACCGAGAACGGCTGGGTGAACGTCGTCGGCGGTTGCTGCGGGACACATGCGGGCCACATCCGCGCGCTGGTCGCGCTCGCCCACAAGTCCAAACCACGGAACGCCGCAGCGCTGGGGAACCTTTCGCGTTCGGCGCTCTCGGGCGTCGACTATCTCGAGATCACCGACGAGCTTCGGCCGGTGATCGTCGGCGAGCGGACGAACGTCATCGGAAGCCGCAAATTCAAGACCCTCATCTGCGACGAGCGATTCGAGGAGGCCTCCGACATCGCGCGCGCGCAGATCAAGACGGGCGCGTCCATCATCGATGTCTGCCTGGCAAATCCCGACCGGGATGAGCTG
>JAYVOO010000231.1:0-7114 GCA_043757905.1 Oligoflexia bacterium | reverse complement strand
GGGCGTAGGCGTTATGTCCCATATATGCGAGGTCAACCCCGGCTCCGAGTTTGCTCGCGCTGATCCCACCTTTGGGGCTGATCTCGCGGCCGGGATTTTTTGCATCGCCCCCCACTCGGACCGCGTAACGACCGGCCGGCAAATTCTCGACTTTGAGCAAATACTGAGTGAACTCCCGGAGGGGCGAGAGCGAGAAGTCTTCTGTGGGCTTTTTCCCGTCCTCGTAAAACTCCCGGACGAAGGGCAGACCCTCGTCATCGCGCTCGAAGGTGATCTGACCGCGCGTTGCGTCCGTCGAAACGCTCGAAAGCGCGGCGCCTTGCGACTCAGTCACGACCGCGTCGCCCCGGAACTGGTTGGCATTCAAGCTGACCGAGGAAACGATCTTGGGCGCGCCGAGGCCGCGAAGAAAAGCCGCCACTTCATGGTCGGCACCCTTCGCATTGAGATGAACCCCGTCTCCCGACCAATTGTATTTGGGTTTGCCATGCTCGCGCAGCGCTCCCATCGTCTGGCGCATAAAGGTGTTCAGATCCAGGCTCTCGGCGCCGAGCTTTTCTGCGGCTTCCATACCGCGGCGGCTCAGCACGTTCAACTGGCCGTTGGAATCGGAGTCTAGTCGGCCCAGGACCTTCAATCCGGGATCCTTACGTAGAGCTTGCCCGTCCGGCGTCGTCACCGGTGGATAGGACATGATCAAAACCTGAGTCTCCGGACTCTTCGTCTTCACTTCGCGTGAGATGCGCTCGAGTCCGTCCACATAAAAATTCTCGAGCCGCTCGCGCTCTTTTCCCTGCGGCTTGCCCCAGGCGATGTCATTGATTCCGAAGATCACAAAGACTCGCGTCGGCATCGGACGGTTCGGATCGAAGAGATCTGTCTTGACCCGGGTGTAAGACGATTCCGAGGCGTTGCTGCCGGCGACGCCGGCGTTAATGACCTGGATGTTCCAGGAAGGAAAGCGCATCCGGAGCCAGATCCGAAGTGTCTGTACGGCCGGGTTCCATTCGCTGTTGCTGTCGCCGAAGATATAGATGACATCGCCATCGCGAAGTTCGCCATGAAATTGACCAGGCAGGGCAGCAGCCCTGCCGAGCTCTAAAGGAAGCGGCCTGGACGCGACGAGCTCGGCCGCAGGCGCCTGGCGCTCGGCGCGCACCTCACCCGGCGGAAGAGCATTTGCGCCTCCTGAAGAAAGCAACAAGGCCGCGAAGAGGGATGCGCCCCGGATGAGTTTGGAGTGAACCGCGCCTCGGTGCTCGCTCCGACCGCTCGGCGTGAAGCCGGCAGAAGCGCTCGTGGGCGCGACCGAAATCCCTCCGAGCAATAGAATGAGCACCGATTTGCGAAACACCTCAGACCCCATATCCAACCCCATCCCCAAAACTGTTGACCCGTGAATGATCCAAGAGAGAGCAAAGAATATGCCGCACTGCATCATTTTTAGGGGGGTCCTATCCTCCCTGGGATCGATCGGTCGGAAATTTATACACGCCGCGTGAAAATTAGTGCCGGTTTTGGACTAGGTTACTTTTCTGATGAGGGGGCGTCGGACCTTTAGCGAACTCCTGTTTATAATCAGCTACAATTGGAACCTCGTAAAGTTCAGATTGAATAGTCAGATTTCGCCGTCATTCCTTCCTGCGCCATGTAAAAATGAGGTGAGGAGTTCGGAATTCGAGCACGACACCCACTTATAAATGACGCTATGCGGCATAACTTTTGCTATGTGTGGCTGGTTATTACAGCGTGACCAGGCCCGCGCTTGAGGCGGGCCGAGATAGAGTGTGCAGTTCTTGGGGAAGGACTTTGCGGTATGGGGAAATCGTTCTACCGGTTCGGGTTGCTATTTTTTCTGATGGGGGCCCAGACTTGGGCCGGCGCGCTTCCTCGCGGGGAATCTGAAGAAGTCGCGCATCGGGGGCAGTTGAAAACGAAGCTTACGCGGGTGGCCTCCCTGCTGGCCGCCCTCGTGATCTCATCGGTGGATGTCCGCACGCCTTCGATCGAAGAGGAACAGGCTCAGATAGGCGTCGAGCAGTTCGAGCCCAAGAAGGATCTCGACTTCGCGATCCACCGGAACCAGGCCGGTACCCGCGACATCTACATCGGACACAACGGAGTGGAGCAGCTCAACAAGATGGCGCTGCGCCCGGGAGACCGCGTGCTGCTTCGAAGCGGCACTCCGATCATGGGTACTATCAAGTTGAGCGCGAAGGATCGCGGTACCGCCGAGAAGCCGATCGTTATCGAATCGTTCCCGGCCAACACGCGCGCCACTCTCCTCGCTACTCTAGGCCACGGGATCGAAGCGCGCGACGTGAGTGGCGTGCGCATCCAGAACGTGGACATCGTCGGACGTCTGAGCCCGGACCTACCGAAGTCCCTTGGCAACGGCGTCTACTTCGAATCGACCCAGCGGAACTATGACGAGCCCGAGAGAGGGCACATCACCCTCTCCGGCTTGCGCATCTCTGGTTTCACGGGGGACCACAGCGGAGCCGTCAAAGCCGGCAATGGTATTCTCATCACTTCCAGCGGCAAGGGCCAGGCCTATCATCATGTATTGATCGAGAATTCGCAGGCGTTTGAGAACGATCACGCAGGGGTTCTCACCGAATCAGCCAACAACCAGTACCACCAGGACGTGACAATCCGGAATGTCCAGGCCTACCGCAACTCGGGCCTGGCCGAATCCAAGGAAAACAGTGGCAGCGGGATTGTCCTGGGATTCGTCGACGGCGGGCTGATCGAGTTCTGCAAAGCCTACGAGAACGGCGCGAAGAACTTGCGCGTAGGTGGGCCTGTGGGCATCTGGGCCTGGTTCTCAAAGAATATCATCATCCGGAAGAACCAGTCTTTCCGCAACCGCACGGGAAGCACCGCCGACGGCGGCGGCTTCGACCTCGACGGCAGCGTCACGAACTCGATCCTGGAGGACAACGAGTCCTGGGATAACGAAGGCGCGGGCTACTTGCTCTGCACCTTTCAGGGCAGCGGCCCCGTGAAGGACGTGATCGTGCGGCGGAACAAGAGCCACAACGACGGGTTGAAAAATTCCTACGGCGCCTTCGTCGCCTTCGGCGACATCCAAGACGCGCTGATCGAGAACAACGATTTCGTCGTGAAACCGTCCGCGGACGGAGTGCCGAACGCGATCAAGCTCTACTACTGGAAAGGCCATGGGCTCACCTTCAAGAACAACCGCATCGCGATTCAGCCCGGTGCTGACTTTCTCAACTTCGAGCACGTGAAACCCGAGCTTGCGCGCGGCCTGACTTTCACGGGCAACCAGCTGAGCGCCCTAGACGGCACCACGGGCGGAAATGAAAGCCTGCCGGTACGGATCAACGAGGACCGGGTTCCGCTTCAGCAATGGGCTGAGACAAACGGCTTTTCCGAGTCGCTTTCCCTCACCCCCTAACGCGCCGTTCTGGCTTCAGTTCCCGCAAAAAGGTGGGCCCCACCTTTTGGATGGCTGGCCGCATAAACGCGGTTGATTTTAACTGACCGTTTCTATATAGATTCGGTTCAAAATATGCCCTCATTCGACATCTCATCAGACATGGATTGGCAGGAGCTCGACAACGCGGTCAACCAGGCGACGAAGGAAGTCTCCCAGCGTTTCGACTTCAAAGGCGTGAAGACCGAGCTAAAGCTCGATCAAAAAGCCAAGACCCTCACCCTCTGGTGCAGCGAAGAAGGCAAGCTCGAGGCCGTGACCGACATCTTCCAGACCAAGGTCATCAAGCGCGGCCTCTCGACCCTCGCGTTCGAGTACGGCGACATCGATGTCGCCTTTGGCTCGAGCGTCCGCCAGGTTGTCGTCATCCAGGCCGGCATCTCGAAAGAGAAGGGCAAGGAGATCATCGCGGCTTTGAAGGACTCCAAACTCAAGGTGCAGGCCCAGATCCAAGACGAGCAGGTCCGGGTGACCGCCAAGAATCGGGACGACCTGCAGAGCGCGATCGCGCATCTCCGCTCCAAACAGGACTCTCTTAAAGTCCCCATGCAATTCGGAAATTTCCGGGATTAAGGGACCGAGGATTTAATGGACCAAAAAACGAAGTCGGATGTTTATTTCGTGAGCCTGGGTTGCCCTAAGAACCTGGTCGACTCGCAGGTCATGCTCGGGATGCTCCAAAAGGACCGCTACAACATCGCTGAGTCGCCTGAGAGCGCCGACGTCATCATCGTGAACACCTGCTCCTTCATCCAGGCCTCCAAGGAAGAGTCGATCGAGACAATCCTCGAGATGGCGGACTTGAAAGAGAACGGCAAATGCAAAGTACTCGTCGCGTCCGGCTGCCTATCGCAGCGTTACTCGAAGGAACTCGAGAAAGAGATGCCCGAAGTGGATCTCTTCATCGGCACAGGCCAGTACCACCGCATCACTGAACTCTTGGATCTGCATGGTCAGGCCCGTGAGCAGGGTGCCCCGCTCCCGAAGCGCTCGTACATTGACCAGCCCGCATTTATCCATACTGAGAACGACCCGCGCCTGCATACGGGCCCGGCGTACTCCGGATACCTCAAGCTCTCCGAAGGCTGCAACCGCCGCTGCGCGTTCTGCATCATCCCGAAACTCCGGGGCAACGTGCGCTCACGCACGGTGGAATCGCTCGTGATCGAAGCAAAGCAGATGGCCGGCCGCGGAGTGCGCGAGCTCAATCTCGTTGCTCAAGATCTCACGGAATACGGCATGGAGTGGAAATACAAGGAGCGTCTCGAGACGCTTCTGCCGGAACTTTGCAAGATCGAGGGAATTGAGTGGATTCGCCTCCACTACGTCTATCCCGACCAATTCTCCGACGAGCTCGTCGCCATCGTAGCGAACGAACCCAAGATCGTGAAATACCTGGACATGCCGATCCAGCACACGAACGACCGCGTGCTCTCGACCATGAACCGCCGCCTGACCAAGGCCAAGCTATTCGATCTGATCGAGAAGCTTCGCGCGAAGATCCCAGGCATCGTCTTCCGCACCTCGATCATCGTCGGCTTCCCCGGCGAGACCGAGACCGACTTCGAGGAGCTGCACGACGATCTTGAAAAGCTCGCGCTCGACCATGTCGGCGTCTTCCGCTACTCGAACGAAGAAGGCACGAAGGCCGCCGAGATGGACGGCCAGATCCACGCCGCTACTAAGCGCAAGCGCGCGAAAAAGCTGATCGCCATGCTCCAGCGCCAGTCGCTCGAGCGCAACGAGCGCTACGTGGGCAAGACCGTCCAGGTGATGGTCGAAGGCCCGAGCGACGAGACCGAGCTTCTGCTCCAGGGCCGCATGCCGACCCAGGCCCAGGAGATCGATGGGCACGTGTTGATCAATGATCTCGGAGAAGATCGCCAGGCGCCCGCGCCCGGCGACCTGATCGAGGTCGAGATCACCGAAGCGCAGCCGCACGACTTGCTCGGCCGCATGGTCGGAGTGATATCCAAAGCCAAGCGCTTCACGGCCGAAGGGCTTCGCACCGAGATCACCGCACCCAGCCCCGCCACCGAATGGCGGGGAGATCAAGTCACCGCGCTCGCCTGAGCGTGGAATTAAACCGAGGAAAGTATATGTCCCACCCCGAGTGGATCATCACGCCTGAAGAACTCCGAACAATCCTCGTCCTTTCGGAAAAGGAGAATTCGATTGTCCTGCTCGACGTACGCGAGCAGGAAGAGTTCGATGAGTCCCACATTGAGGGCTGCGTGCTGATTCCGCTGGGCGATATCCAGGCCCGCGCGGAGAGCGAGCTCGACAAGCAAGCGGACATCGTCATCTATTGCGGCCACGGCATCCGGAGCATGAACGCGCTGATGTCGATGCGAATGATGGGCTTCAAGAAACTTCGTTCGTTGGACGGCGGGATCGCGGCCTGGGCGGAACTGACCGCTGCCAGCCGCTAAGCGCGCTCTCGATGGTTGGTCCTCCTGGCCCGTCCGGGCTTCACGATCTCTTGATCGCCGAGGCGCTCGCGGCGGGATTCCCGCTCGCGGGGTCGGTGGATCTGGATCCGGCCCTTGCCGGACCTTTCGCCGAGGACGTCGATCGATTTGATCGCTGGATCGCTCAGGGCTACGACGGCGCCATGTCTTATCTCGCGCGAGGCCGAGACCGGCGCGCGAATCCGCGACTGGTGTTTCCCTCGACCGAGAGCGTGTTCTGCGTCGCGATCCCCTACTCGCGTCTTCCCGGCGGCTCCCCCATGCCTGAGTCAGGCCCCCGGCATGCGCGTTACCTCGATGGCCCGGACTATCACCTGGAATTGACGGCGCGTCTGGACGCGATGCTTGAGCGGGTGGCCGCGAACCTCGAGGGTCCACCGCTCACATGGAAAGTCTGCGTCGATACGAGCGCCGTGCTCGAGCGCTCGTGGGCCGCGCTTGCCGGGCTGGGCTGGATCGGCAAGAACACACTTCTCATCCACCCGAAACACGGCAGCTATCTCTTCGTGGCCGAAGCGCTCTTGAGCCGGCCAACAGGCCAGGCGCCGGCGCCGCTCCCCGATCTCTGCGGGCATTGCACACGCTGCCTAGTCGGGTGCCCGACCCAAGCTTTCACTGGCCCGCGCGTCCTCGATGCCAATCGCTGCCTGAGCTACTGGACGCTCGAGAAGCGCGGACCGCTCGAGATTAGTGAGAAAGACCGCAAGTCCATGGGAACCTGGATCGCGGGCTGCGACGTTTGCCAGGAGGTCTGTCCTTTTAATTTCAAGGCCGCGCGCGCGGCGGAAGCGGAGGCGCAAGTCAGCGGCGATCCGCGCCCGCGCGCAATGAGCTGGATCGAGCTGCTCGATGAATCGGAAGAGCAGTACGTAGCCCGCGTGAAGAACTCCGCTCTCAAGCGCGTAAAGCCTCCACAGTTCCGTCGGAATCTCGCGATTGCGCTCGCGAACGCCGCAAGCGCGCCCGATTCGGCTCAGGCCATCGCCGCGCTCGCTCCCCGTATCCGGGCGAAGTCCGCGCGCGAGACGGACCCGTCTGCAATTCGGGAATGGGAGCGTTGCCTCTCGGCGCTTACGGACACCCGCACTTGATCTTGACGGACCCGGTCTCCGGCCCGCCGCCGCATGCGCCCTTGGGCACGAACCAGGTGCCGGTGCAGGAAGTGCTGGAACTGCCTTTG
>JAYVOO010000230.1:0-1955 GCA_043757905.1 Oligoflexia bacterium | reverse complement strand
AGGTCGCCGCGGCCGAAACGTTCTCGGCGTCGAAGGTGAAGAACTGGTTGCGGCTGACCGTGATGCTCGGACGAAACGTCAGCTCCGGCAAAACAAACCATGGGTAAAGGTAGCTGAGCTGCCCCTGGTATTCGCCGAAGCGAAAATCCTCGATGCGCCGGTTGAACGTCGTATTGAGTCCGAGCGTGTGGTTGCGGCCCCAAAGGTTCGTGTACTCGGCCTGCCCGAAAACGCGCACGCCCAGGTCGTTCCGGAATCCCACGCCGCCCGCGAGCACGCCCGGCGTCCCTTCCTGAAGCGATATCTTGAGCGCCTTGAAGCCCGGGCGATCCGGCTCGTCGAGGTACCGGATCGTCACCAGCGAAAAGATTCCGAGCTTGCGTAGCCGCGCCTCGGTCTCGATCACGCGCGGCTCCTCGAGCACGTCGCCCTCCTTGAGCGCGATCTCGCGGCGGACGACATTCTCCTTCGTGCTGCCAAGGCCCTCGATCATCACGCGACTCAGGCGGTACTGCGTGCCCTCGACAACTTCGATCGCGATATCGGCGAAGCGGTTCTCGTCGGAGTAGCGAACAAGCTGGTCGCTGCCTTCGTTCACGATCTTCATCTCCTGGAAGCCCTTGGCGCGGTACGAGGTCTTCAGCGACTCAAGCCCTTCACTGAAAGCGTAGAGATTGATCGGGTCGCCTTCGGTATTGCCCAGCACGCGCTTGATCTCGGCCGGCTGGATCGCGATCGCGCCAATGATAGAGACGCTTTGAACCACGGTCTGATGGCCTTCGTAGAGATAGATAGTGAGCTTGACCCGGGCGCCCGCGGGATGGACCTCATCGCGCGGCGAGAACTCGGTATTGATCGTTACGATTTTCGAGAAGAGATAGCCGCGCGACTTGATCCACTCGATCAAGAGCTGGGTCGCGTGCTCGACGTCCTTGTCGGAGTAAGACCCGGCGCGCACGAGTTCCGAAGCTTTCTCCTGGAACTGCGCGCGAAGCTCGTCGTCCGCGAAGGCGAGATTTCCGTCGAAGTCGACCGACTCGATCACGGTCTTCGGACCCTCCTCGATCACATAGGTGATGTGTTTCTCCTGCCGCCGGGGCCGCTCGTAACTGAAGGCCGAGACCTTGACTTGGGAATAGCCGACTTCGCGATACTTTTTGGCGAGCTCGTCCCGGATCGCCTGGATATAGTCCTTGCGGAAGCCGATTACGCGCAGCTCCTCGATCAGCGCTTCGAGCTGAAGTGAAGTGAAGGCCTTGTTGCCGCGGAAGCCGAAACTCACGCGATCCCCGAGATCGACATGCACTTCGAGCGTCACCCAGCGCGCGACCGCGTCGTGCTTGAGGCCGACCGGCGCTTCGCGCGGCAACGCGTTCACTTCGGTCACCTTGGCGCCGACGAACTCTTCGGAGGCGAGCAGATCCTGGATCACCCGCCTTCCGGCCATGAGCTTTTCCTGGTCCAGAATGTCTCCGGCGCGAAGCGCGAGCTTGGAGTCGAGCGAGGCGACGATCGAGTCCCAATAATGCTTGTAAGCCTCGTCGCGCAGGCTGTCCGGCACGAAACGCACTTCGCCGATCCGGGTCGGAAGCCCTTCGACTATGGCGAACTCGAGCACCCCGGCCATATGGCCATCCTCGTCCTTTTTGCGGATGAGGCGAGTGCGGACCGCGGCCTGCTCGTAGCCGTGCCGGCGGTACAGTCCCTGGATCGCCTCGGCAGTCCGGAGCACCTTGACCCGGTCGAGGGGATCCCCCGGCTCCAGTTCGAGCGCGGCCTGAATCTGCTCTTCTTGGAAAAGGGTTACGCCGACGAGCTCGATCTGGTCGATCATGGGCGTCGGAACCTGCGCGGCGTGCGCGAACACCGGCAGAAGGACGGCGAGCATGAAGGCGAGGGCTAACCTCATAAAATCTCGGCCGGCCCTGAAGTCCGGCCTGGTCATTTGAAGCGCT
>JAYVOO010000229.1:0-1956 GCA_043757905.1 Oligoflexia bacterium | reverse complement strand
CCTCTTAAGCCGGATTGGCCCAGGGACTCTGTGTTTTATCAAATCCAAGTGAGGAGCTTTCTCGACTCCGACGCCGACGGAGTAGGCGACCTGAAGGGCCTCACCTCGAAATTGGAATACATCAAGGACGTCGGAGCTAATGCCATCTGGCTGCTGCCGGTTTTCGAGTCCCCTGTTTTTCACGGCTATTTGTCTTCTGACTTCTACAGTATCCGGAAAGAGTATGGCGGAATGCCCGAGTTCCAGAATTTCTTGAAACGGGCGCATGACCTCGGGATTCGGGTCATTTTGGATCTGGTCGTCCATTACACGAGCGACCAGCATCCGTGGTTCGTGGAGTCGGCGACGAACCCCTCCGGTCCCAAGCGGGATTGGTACTCTTGGAGAAAAGATGACCCGAACTGGGGACAGCCTTGGAATCATGGTCAGCATACCTGGCATCCGTATCAGCCCGACCGTTGGTACTACGGGCTCTTTGAGAAGGCGGCTCCCGGGTTGAATCTCATGAATCCGGAAACGCGGGCCGAGATCTTCAAAGTCGCCGAATTCTGGCTCGACCAGGGTGTCGATGGATTTCGTCTGGACAGCATTCCCTACGTCATTCCCGGCGCAAACGAACCCCATCAAAACTCGGCCGAAACGCATGCTTTTTGGAAAGAGTTCGCGCACGTGATCCGCGCGAAAAAGCCTGGGGCGTTTCTAGTTGGCGAGGTTTGGCAGGACGCGGGTGTGATCTCTACCTATTATAAGGACAAACTTTCCTCGCTCTTTAACTTCCCCCTTCGTGATGCTTTGATTCAAGGCGTGAACGAGGGAGCGGCTCAGTCCATCATCCAGGCCCTTTCAGAGATGAAAAAGCTCTATCCTGCCGGAGCCGAGAGGATGGATTCCACTTTTCTGGCCAATCACGACATGGAACGGGCAATCTCGCAGCTGAAGCTCGATAAACAGAAGCTCAAACTGGCCTACGCGATCCAGGCGAGCCTGCCCGGTGTGCCCTTCTTATTTTACGGCGACGAAATCGGCCTGGATCGCGGCTGGGCTCCCATGCACTGGACGCCGACTGGCGGCTTCAGCACACATGAACCCTGGTGCCCCTACGCGAGCAAGCTCGCCACTGACAACGTTGAATTGGAAAGCGCGGATCCCGCCTCTGTTTTGTCGTTCTACAAGAAAATGAACCGAGTTCGACTCGCATCCAACGCATTGAAGCGAGGCGAATTGAAAGTATTGAATCCAAAACCTCTGTCCCCCGCGCTTCTGATTTTCACGCGTAGGTCGGGGAGCGAGAAGGTGCTCGCGGTCTTTAATCTTTCTGCTCAGTCGCTCAGAACCACTTTGCCCGTGGGATGGACTCAGAATTCCGAGAATTTGATCTCAATCGGCGATCTCTCGTTTCCGTCCGCTTCCGAAGTCGAGTTGGGAGCCCTCGCAGGGGGAGTGTGGAAATCCGCGAATTAACCCCGGAAGCTCCTCGCGCCTTTGCTTCCAGCTCGTTTACTTGGGCGAAGCGGTGGATCGCCCTCGAAGCTTGATCTGGACTTCTTTCCAGTTGGTGCCGATGCGTGCGGCTTCTCTTTCAAAGATTTGATTGAGGGCCTGAATGCCCTTGTTTCCATCCGTGTTTTTGGCCAAATCCGAGCGATAGCGCTGCTCAAGCTCGAAGTAAGCAATGGCATCATCGACTTGATTGGCCTGACCTTCCGGTTTGGGCATGGCCTTCAGTGTCGGGCCCTCGCCTTGCTTGAGCTTCTCAATCGAAGCAGACACCTGAGCGTGTATGTTTCCGTACTCCGTGCTGACTCGATCAATGTTCGAGATTTGAGAAGAAATCTTAGGTAGCTCGGACGCGAAGATCTGGAACATCTTGGCGCTCGTTCCCTGGAGCAATGCGGTGACGAGGAAGATCCCGAAAAACGCCGTCACCACACTGACTGTGGCCCAACTGTAGCGCGA
>JAYVOO010000228.1:0-7135 GCA_043757905.1 Oligoflexia bacterium | reverse complement strand
CCGGACCATCGGGGGCGCAGAAGGGTTGGTCTCAGAGGTGATCGTGATGTTGATCGGGCCCTCCTTGACTCCTGAGCGGCAGGGGTAGAAGTCGAATTCGGTCGAGCCCGAATTGCCCGCCGCGAGGAAATACGGGAAGTAGCCCTCATACCCCGAATTCGAAGTACTCCAGATCACGCTGGAAGGCGCGAAATCCCAGCGCACCTTCAAGCGGTCGGCGTCGGTGTTCGCGATCTGGATTCTCTGAGAAATGAGCATATTGCAGCTAGCGATCTTCATGACCGGCGGAAACTCGATCGTATCGCCATCGCCCAGCTCTTTCCCTTGATAGAGAATGCTGGCCTGGACAATGCGCGTGGCCTGGCCCTGGATCGGAATCGCGAGTTCGAAAGTGTCCAGAGGGTTGTCGACGCTCTTCAGCTTCAGCGCGCCACTGATCGTAAACGCGCCGACCGCTCGCGAACGGATCACGAGCGTGACGGTCTTTGTCCCGGCCGCGTCGATCGTCAAGGGCAAAGCTTCTTCAAGCGTGACGGAATCCGAGAAGACCGCGCTCGAAAGCTGCGCGGCTGCAGAGCTCGGGTTCTTGAGCGTCAGCGGGATTCGATACTGCATGCCCTGATCGCCCGACGGGAGCGTGATCGGCAGGCTGATCATTCCGGGCTTCGCGAGCAGGGTGCCGTCCTGCCGCTCGACCCGAACAAAGATCGGCGGGATTTCCGCACCCACGCAGCGACTGGCGGTCAGTCCGGTGGCGCTATCATAGAAGGCCTTGTACTGGTAGCGGTCGCTACTCGCGTCGTCGCAGTCGAGCTTTCCCGAATAGCTGACACGAAAGTCGTTGGGCAAGCCCGTTCCGATACAAACGCTGCCTGGGGCCGAAGCGAAATAACCGTCACCGTCTGCATCCCGGAAGTTATAGGACGCCATCCGCTGCCGACTCGCATCCGCGGGAGCGCAGTCATCCGAATCCGGAACGCCATCCTGGTCGGCATCGGCTGCCGCCTTTCCGGAAAATCGGAAACCGAGCTCAAGTCCGTTGACTGCGTCCGCCTGGTTCACGAATCGAAAGGAGCTGGCCAACAGGTAAGGGCCGCTCGTCGGGCGCGCAAGTGTAAATGTCAACGTTGTGGAGCTCTTGGCCTCGACCGGGAAATTGCCCGAGGGAACAACCGTCATCCCAATGGGAAGAACCTTGCCCGTGAGAAGAGCTGCTGAAGAGCTTGGATTCTTGATCACAACGACGACGGTCTGGGGCTTCTTCTCCAGGCCGTCCGGAAAAGCGTAAGGAATCGCCGCGGCGCCGTTCTCGAGCTCAGCGCGCAGAAAAATCGGCGGGATCTCAGGGCCAACACAACGGTCGATAAGCGTCCGAGTGGCGTCGTCGAAGAACTGCTTGACCTCGTAACGGGTGGCGCTCGCGTCGTCGCAATCGCTCTTCCCCACGTAGGCCGTCTTGTACTTCTCAGGGTTCGCCTTGCCGATGCAGGCCCGCCCTTCCTTCTTCACGAAGTAGGAGTCGCCGTCCGAGTCGACGAACTGGTATGGAAACCAGCGAAAGACTTTAGGATCGAGCTTGTCGCAATCGACGTCGTCCGGGGAGCCGTCGCCGTCCGAGTCGAGGCGGGCATTCGCGGTCCTCACCAACTGGTCTGCCTGGAGCACGAGGGCAGCCCAGCGCGAGAAATCCTTGGATTCGACGAACGAAGAGCTGTTCTCCTTCGCGAGCAGGACCTCATTGAGACGCTCTGCCATGCGCTGAAGAGATGCGATCAACTCACTGGATGATTCTCGAAGCAGGGTCTGGTAGCGATGCTCGGCCACGATCTCCCCAAGAAGCCCCGATCGCTCGAACAACTCGCGTATCCTTGCTCCGCTGACCAGGACACGAACTCTCTCGAGCTCTTTGCGCAGTTCACTTCCAGACTCAGAGTCCTGTCCGCTCTTGCCCAAGAACCAGTGCTTCAGACTTTCGGTCTCAAGCGTCGAATCAACGCTCGCGTTCTGCAGCGTGCCCTGGGCCGAGTCGTAAATTCCGAAAGAAACGCGGTAACCCAGCTCGGTTGATCGGCTCTTCAGAAGGAACGGGAAGTCCTCGTTGGACTTGATCTTGAACTTGTACGACATCGCGCCACTGGACGCCTTCACGATCGGCGAAGAGCAGAGGGGAGTCTCCACGATCGCGTCGCCCCCGCTTCCGCCGCTCGGCTTCCCCCGGCTAAGACGAACCAGGCTCACGCACGAAGTCGGATCCAAACTGCAGACCGAGGCGCAACTCGTCTGAGGAGGAAAGAGCTCCGCGGCCGCGGCGCTCGAGATCGCCGCCTCGCCCAGCCACGATAGGACTCCCTCGATCGTATGATCGCTCGGCGCCTTGGGTGCGTGCTTGGCCTGCTTGGGCGTGCATGCCGAGAACGGAAGCACTCCGATCAGAAGTGCTAAGCCGTACAGACGCGCGAATTTTTTGAACCCAAGCCTCATCGAAAGATTCCCCTGAAACGTACAGCAGTACTTTTAAGTCTATCGACTTAAGAGAACGCGAGGAATGTCTCCAGGAAGACCCGTTGAGTCCAAGGCGACTCACTCCGCAGACAGGGCTGGGGCGGCGCTTATTGGCAGGTTTGGACGCACCAGGCTGAGCCTTGGCCGCAGAAGGAGAGGCAAGCCAACGAGCCTTCGTCAATGCACTGCGTATTATTGGCCTTCCACTTGGGCCAAGTATTCTGCAAGCACCAGGTGCTGCCGGGAGAACCGCAAGCGTTGAGCAGTTTGCTCAATAGGTCTGCCTTGTCGTGGCAATTATTGATCGAGCCGCTTCCGAGTCCGCAGCTGACCGTCGTCGTGGTGTTCGGGGACAGAGTTACGACATCACCGCCTTCGAGTTGAAGAGTGGCCGCGGATGCAGAGAGGGAGAAAGCGAGCGAGAGAGCCAACGCGAGTAATGACTTCATACCTTTTCCTTTTAGTGCGTCACCAAAAAGGGGCGGCCTTTTGGTGAACAGTGAATCAGCGAGTACTCTTTAACCGCGATAATGCATCAAGTCAATACACCGCTCGCGCGGCGCCGAGTTTATTTTTTAAACTAACAAAGTTGATTAGTGGCGGCCATAGGTCAAGGGTGCGCCACTCAGGAGATTCGGCGAGTGGTGTGAATAGGATCCGAGGTGGGTATTCTTGCCCTAGACTGAACGAAGAAAGGCGCGACCGTCCATCTTGGACTGGCCGCGCCTTTCTTACTCATCGATCGAACTCAGGTCGAGGACTCGGAAAGCTCAGTTGATCTCTTTGCTCGGTGGACCGAAGCCGTTGCCGTTGGTCTCGAGTGCGTCGAGAGCCATGCCGTCGAGGCCTTCGGCATTGGAAACTTCGGAATTCTCGATGCCCTTGCGACCGGCCGAGGCTGAAGCCGGGATGATCATCCCACGCTTGCGAAGCTTTTCGACCAAGGTCGTGCGGTTCATCTGAAGTAGCTCGCTCGCCCGGTTCTTGTTTCCGTTGGTGCGGGCAAGTGCCTGGTCGACGAGATGGTTCTCGAACGCCGCAACGATCGTCTTGAGATCCACGCCGGCCTTCGGCAGCACCATGCGGGGGAATTCCCATTCCGACAACGCGCCGTCGCCCTGCGGGCGGCCTTCGACGTACTTCTGGAAGATCCGGTGAGGAAGATCACCGAGATCGACGGAGCCCTGACCCTTGAGGATCACGAGGCGCTCCATGAGGTTCTCGAGCTCGCGAACGTTGCCTGGCCAGTCGTAAGCCAGGAGAGCGTCCATGATCTGGCCGGAAAGCGGCTCGACCGTGTGGCCCGTGACTTCGTTGAACTGGGTGACAAAATGATTCACGAGAAGCTGGATGTCGCTCTTCCGTTCGCGCAGCGATGGGATTTTGACGGGAATCACGTTCAGGCGGTAGTAGAGGTCTTCGCGGAACTCGCGCTTGGCGACGGCATCCTCGAGGTCCTTGTTGGTCGCCGCGATGATGCGCACGTCCACTTCGACCGTCTTCGAAGAGCCGACGGACTCGAACTGGCGAGTCTGCAGCACGCGAAGAAGCTTCACTTGAAGAAGCAGCGGCAACTCCCCGACTTCGTCGAGGAAAATCGTTCCGCCCTGAGCCAGCTCGAAGCGGCCCTGGCGATTTTGGACAGCACCGGTGAATGCGCCCTTGATGTGACCGAAAAGCTCGGCTTCCAGCAGCTCCGCCGGAATAGCTCCGCAGTTCACGACAACCAGGGGCTTCGAAGCACGTGGCGAGTTCTCGTGAATCGCGCGCGCCACAAGCTCTTTGCCCGTGCCGCTTTCGCCGGTGATCAGTACCGTGCTATCGGTCTGCGCCACCTTTTCGATCGTTCTGAAAATGTTCTGAAAAGCTAAGCTTTCTCCAACGAGTGGAGATCTAAACGCGAGCATCAATGCTCCCCCTTGTTTGACCCGTCCCTGAGTTCAAGTAACTACTTCGTAGCTCGCTGATCTGTCCGGGGGTATCACGTCCTGTGTCCCGGCAGTCCACGTGCTGCTTGATAAAAGGCTAAGCAAACTTTGCCGGCGTGTCAAAAGTTTTTCTAAGACTTTGTAAGATTGCCGTAAACGCTCGAGGTCTACTTTAGATATTTAGAAATAAATCTTACGAATCAGCCATGAATTCCGATGAGTTAGGACCATGCTGCGAACCTTAGATAATGCTTGTTGCTTGTTAACGAACTTGGCTGTTCTTTTGACGATCGGGACCCTCGCGACCGGTTGCGAGCTCATGGTCAACGACCGCAAGAATGACAAAGTCGGCGATCCCGCGATCTACGCCAAAAACAAACCGGTGGGAACTTCTTCGCGCGCACTGCTCGCGGACGAGCTTTTCCAGAGCGTGATCGTTGAAGTCCAGTACGTCGAGGGCTTCGCGCCACCACAAGAAGCACTCAATAAATTTCAGGCGTTTCTCGAGAAGCATCTCAACAAGCGCAAGATCGAGATTCGCCAGTCCGTCGCGATTCCATCGCCTGGGCTAGAGAGGTATGGAGTTTCCGACATCCGCGCGCTCGAGGCGCATTACCGCCACGAGGAGACGCTGAAGAACCAGATCGCGCTCTATTTCCTATTCGTCGACAAGCCTTCGCGTGACGACCAAGTCGGCGGCGAGCGCATGCTCGGGCAGGCCTACCAAAACACTTCCATCGTCGTTTACGAATCCACGCTCAGGGAACTCCTCGCCGCGGCCGAATTCAAGCCGTCGATGGGGCTTTTCGAGGCCACCGTGATGGCCCACGAGCTCGGGCACGTGCTTGGACTCGTCGGCGACGGCATCGCGCCCGTGCAGGCCGAGCACATGGACGCTGCACATCCTCACCATTGTGTGACCCCGACCTGCCTGATGAACTACACGGCCGAGAGCGTATCCGTGCTCACTGCGCTTGGCGGCAACACGATTCCCGAGCTCGACTCGTTCTGCCTGCAAGACCTCAAGTCCGGCGGCGGAAAATAACTCTCATGGGGCTGTAGCAGGTGGATCTTCGGCGCGCGGCCCGCCCTTGAGCTCCGCTTTCGCAGCATTGACGCTTGCAGGGAGTCTCACGAATTCCTGCATCTCGGCATCCGCTAGCTCGCCATCGGTCCCGAATTGATCCAAAAGGGCCTTGTACCTTGCTTGCTCGAGCGCGATCCGTGCCTCAAGCTGCACCTGTCTTTCAGGGGCGACCCTGAGGAGCGGTTCCGCCGGTTGAGCGGCGACAGGTTTCTGCTCCACCTTTGGCCATTTAATTCTAGGGCGCACCCGGTTGACCGTGTCCCAGTAGTTCGGCACTTCCGTCAGGTCCTGGAGGCCGGTCTCGAGCTTCATCGAGTCTGAGCCGTTGAGGGTCGCTTCGTCGCCGTTCCCGAGTCGAGTTACGCGGAAGCCGCTTTCGACTTTCGCGCCTTCGGGAAGGAGTTTCAAAATTTCGGGATGCCGGATGCCGCCCTTGCTCAGCGCGAGAATCGACCCGTCATGGAGCGGCCGAAACTCGATCGCCCCGTTCGAGGCACCCCGAGCATTGAAGCCAGGCTTCGAAAAGATGATCCCGGAGACCTGGTTCAGATTTCCCGTGGCCTCGATCGGCACGGTCTCGGCAGTCGGCGGATGCTCGATCAGGGAGAGCGGGCTGCGGTCGCGAGCTGCATCCCCGATCCGTGTTGTCGGGGGTTTCGCCGCATATCCGCGGTCCCACTTGGACGCTCGCCCGATCATGCGATCAAACTCAGCACTCGCTTTGTCCAGCCATTGCGCCCGGGCTTTCGCGGTCCCCGTGATCGGCTTTTGGCCGTTGGGCGTCTCGTACTTCAAATAGGCGGCTTTCGCCTTCACGAGGTCAGCCACGCTGAGCTTTTCGAGCGAGGCACCGCCCGCATTTGCCTGGTGTTCGGCAATCGCGGATCTCACCATCGAATCGTTGGGAGTGCCCTTCTCCGCAACCACCTTGCGGATATTCTCACGCTGAGTCCAACTGCGAACTATCTTGGGTGCCGGTGCGGGCGGGTTCGCCCGTACGACCGCGGCCCCCGGATCTTCAGCTCTGAGAGCGTGAGCGGCCTGAATAGACGCTTCCGCTTCCTTCAGTTTGCCCACTTTATTGAAAAGCGGTGCTACCTTCTCAAGGTAAGTCAAACTCTGCGCTTTGTGGCGTTCCAGAATCGCGCGAAGCTCAGGCTCAATGTCCTCGAAGCTCTTGCCCGCTTTTTTTGCTGCTGCCTTGGCTTCGGCGACTTCCTGAAAATAAAGGGCGCGGCTCGCGTCGTTCTTCGCCTTCATGACCTCGATTTCGGCCAAAGCGACTTCCTGAGCTGCCGCCGGTATCTTCGCATTCGCGTTCTTACCCACTTGCTTATTCAAATCAAACCACTGCTTGGCGGCAGGATTCTCGTTGATCGCCTTAAGCCACGAGCCAGCGGTCGGATCCTTATGGATCGCTTCCCACCAAGCTCTCGCGACCGCAGGGTCCTGACGGGCCTGATCCATCAGACGAGCCAGCTGTTCCGGCATGATCTCGCCGCCCGGCCCGGCCCCCCGCTCCACTCCCGCATCGAACTGATTGACCTGTTCACGGAGCTTGCCGGCCGCAGCTTCAGCTCTTTCCTTTGGACCGAGAGAGGGCTTGTTTTCGCGAGCT
>JAYVOO010000227.1:0-7157 GCA_043757905.1 Oligoflexia bacterium | reverse complement strand
GTCGCTCGCGTACTCTCCTGGCGTAGCTGAGCCCTGCCGGATGATCGCCGAGAAGGAAGACCTTGTGTATGAGTACACCGCGAAAGGCAACCTGGTGGCGGTGGTTTCGAACGGCACGGCGGTGCTGGGCTTGGGCGATATCGGGCCCTATGCTGCGAAGCCGGTCATGGAAGGAAAGGGCGTCCTCTTCAAGAAGTTCGCCGACATCGATGTTTTCGATATCGAACTCAATGCCAAGAATCCGGACGATGTGATCCGCGCTTGCGAGATGCTCGAGCCTACTTTCGGAGGCATCAATCTTGAGGATATCAAGGCGCCCGAGTGCTTCTACATCGAGGAAGAGCTGAAGAAGAAGCTCAAGATCCCCGTTTTTCACGATGACCAGCACGGCACGGCGGTCATCAGCGGCGCGGCCTTCCTGAACGCGCTCGAAATCACCGGAAAAAAGATCGAGAAGGTGCGGGTCGTGTTTTGCGGCGGCGGCGCAGCCGCCATCGCCTGCGCGAACCTCTACCTGAACCTGGGAGTGAAGCGCGAGAACATCATGATGGCCGACTCCAAAGGAGTGATCTACAAAGGGCGCAAAGAGGGGATGAATCCCTATAAGGAGCGTTACGCGGTCGAGACCGACAAGCGCACCATCGCTCAAGCGCTCGAAGGCGCGGACGCATTCGTCGGTGTCTCAGTGAAGGACGGCATCACTGCCGCCATGGTCAAGACGATGGCCAAAGACCCGATCGTCTTCGCAATGGCCAACCCTGACCCCGAAGTTCTGCCTGAAGAAGTGCTCAAAGTCCGCCCCGACGCCATTATGGCCACCGGCCGTTCGGACTATCCCAACCAGGTGAACAACGTCCTGGGTTTCCCATTCATCTTCCGCGGCGCGCTCGACACCCTGTCGATGGCCATCAACGAGGAAATGAAAATGGCAGCGGTCCGCGCGCTCGCGAGCTTGGCCAAAGAAGACGTGCCGGAAAGCGTTTCACGCGCATATAGTGGTCAGACCTTTAAGTTCGGCCGCGAGTACCTGATCCCGAAGCCTTTTGACCGTCGCGTCTTACTCTGGGTCGCGCCGGCCGTGGCCGAAGCCGCGATGAAGTCCGGCGTCGCCCGCACTCAGATCGACATCAACCAATATCGGGACAAGCTGGAGACACTGCTTGGCGTCTCTTATACCGTCATGCGCGGGATCAAGAAGCGCGCGAAGGCGGGAGCCGGCGACGGTGGCCGCGCGACGATCGTCCTGCCCGAGGGCGAGAACCGCAAGATACTGCGCGCCGCTCAGATCATGCGCGAGGAGGCGATCTGCGAACCGATCCTGCTCGGCGATGAGGCTGTGGTCACACGGCATATTCATGAGCTGGGCCTGACCGAGGTGCTCAAGGGCATCAAAATTATCCGGCCCTCAACGAGCTCGCTCCGCGACGAGTACGCCCAGAGATTCTTCGAGAAGCGCTCGCGCAAGGGCATCACTTTCGCGGTCGCGCGCTCGCTCATGCGACAGCCCAACTACTATGGAGCCATGATGCTCGAGGCGGGGCAAGCCGATGGCTTGCTCAATGGCATTTCGCAGAGTTACTCGGATACCTTGAAACCTGCCATCCAAGTGATCGGCGTCAAGCCAGGATCCCGGCTAGCCGGGATCTACATGATGATCACCAAGCGGCGCGTGCTCTGGTTCGCCGACACGACGGTCAATATCGATCCGAACGCCGAGGAGTTGGCAGATATCGCGATCCAGACGGCAGAGTTCGCGAAGAAGTTCATGGTGCAGGAGCCGAAGGTCGCGATGCTCTCTTTCTCGAACTTCGGCTCGAACGCCCATCCCTTCGCCGAGAAGGTCCGGCGCGCGACCGACATCGTCCGCCGGCGGATGCCCGGCCTCGTCATCGACGGCGAAATGCAGGCTGATACCGCGATCGAGCCGGAAATCTCCAAGGAGAGCTTCCCGTTTAATCAGGTGCCCGGGGACGCGAACGTGATGATCTTTCCGGATCTCCAGTCCGGCAACATCGCCTACAAGCTGCTAGCTAGAATGGGAACGGCCGAGGCGATCGGGCCGATCCTGGTCGGCATGAACAAGCCCATGTTCGTGCTTCAGCAGAACTCCGACGTCAACGATATCGTCAATATGGCCGCCATCACCGCGATGGAGATTCACACGCGCAAACAGGTAGGCGAAACCCAGAAAGAGAAACTGACATGAAGAAAGAACTCGTCCTGACCCCGAATGCCCCGCAGCCCATCGGCCCTTACAGTCAGGCGATTCGTGCCGCTGGCTTCCTTTTCTGTTCGGGCCAGATTGCGCTGGATCACAAGACCGGCGCCGTCGTCTGCGCCGACGTCGAAGGCCAGATCCGAGCCGTGATGGAGAATGTGAAAGCTGTGCTCACGGCCGGAGGCTCGGACTTCGAGCGCATCGTGAAGGTCACCATCTTCCTCAAGTCCATGAGTGACTTCCCGAAAGTGAACGAGATCTACGGCACTTACTTCCAGGGTATGACCCCACCCGCGCGCTCGACCGTCGAGGTGGCCCGGCTTCCGAAAGACGTGCTGGTCGAAGTCGAAGTCCTGGCACTCGCAACCTGAAAAAAAAGGTGGTCCCCACCTTCTGAAAGGTGGGGACCACCTTTGTTTTACCGGGCGCAGGCAATCTGGAGCGCGATCGCTTGGACCTGCCTCTCGACATCGCTCGCCTTCACGTCGAGATTCTCGGTGAGGAGGGTAAGCAGGGCGCCCGTGAGGAGCATCTGAATCGCGCGCGCAGTGCCTTCCGGATCAGGGCAATTGAACTGCCCGAGCTTGTTGCCTTCTGCGACGAGGGCGAGGATCCTGCCGGCCATCGCAGCCGAAATCTCTGTGTTCATGTCGCGGTATTTCTTGTTCGAAGCAGCGTAGGAGTAGAAGACCGGCCAGACCTTTGCGTGGGTCGGATAGTGATCGAACCATCGGAACGTGCCTGCGATGTAGTCCGAGAGATTCGCCGCCGCATCAGGCGTTTTGCGTGCGGCCTGTTTCTCGGTGAGGTGCTCGAAGACGACCTTTTTCGAGTTCTCGCGGAGATAGCGGATCGCGAGCGAGAACATTTCCTCGCGCTTGGGGAAGTAATGCTGGACGAGCTGACGGCTGGTTTCGCAGTAGACAGCGATTCGGTCGTACGTGGTCTCTTCAAGCCCTTCGGAGGCGCAGATCTCGATGGCGGCTTCCAGGATCTGTATGCGTCGCCGCTGGGATTTGGACGCACGCGGTGGAAGCAGCTCGTCCATCAGCGCAAGGTCGGTTGAAGGGGCTTTGCGACGGATTTTCTTCATTTTTCCATAAAAAAGCCGGAATGCACTGAAGCAATCCGGCTTTTTGAATTCTTAGACTCGGGCGAGAGAGGCTGATTAAGCCGTCTTGCCTGCGGTCTCAACCTTGTACGTGCGCTTGACGGGGCGGGTGATCACGCCAGAACGAATGCAGCGGGTGCAAGCCTTCACGGTCTGGGTGGTACCCTTGATGACGGCCTTCATCGTGTGAAGGTTCGGCAGCCAACGGGTGCGGGTCTTGATGTTGGAGTGGGAAACGAGGTTACCGGTCGTCGGGCCTTTTTCGCAGAACTGACATTTGCGCGCCATAATCTAAATCCTTATCATTTCGTTATACTCAAGCGAAGGGGCGAGGACATCGGGACCTGACCTGGATTCGGCTTGGAAGTGCCATACCCTACTGGTATCCTTTGTCACTTGCAAGAGAGAAGCAGCGAGTAATGCACCCGAAGTTCAATCGGAAACTCAGTCTCAGGGCGCGCCGGGCCTGGGCCTATTTTCTATTTCTTGCGACCGGGATGGCGATCGGTGCCCTAGCTCTCGCCTACGCTCTGGCCGGTGAAATTTACGATTATCAAGATACCCTCGATGGCGTGCATTTGCCCAAGGTCGACGCGATTATCTGCCTGGCCGGGGGGCGGGGCAGGATCGCCGCTGCCGGAGACATCTGGTACCGCTACTGGGAGGACGCCCAGCATCCCGTCCCTGGCGCGCCCGCTCATCCTGATCCGGCCAATCCGCCGATCCTTTATTTTTCGGGGGTCGGCCCCAACTCCAAGTGGAATATCCTCGGGAAAAGCCTGCGCCGCGGGGTCTGGGGAGTCATCAAGCCGGAGAACGTGATTCTGGAGAATAAGAGCGAGGATACCCAGTCCAACGCCGAGTGGGTTGCGCGGTATGCCCGCGAAAGGGGCTGGGAGCGGATCCTCCTGATCACGTCGCGCTACCATATGCGGCGCTCGAAGCTCATCTTCGAGCGGGTCTTCACCAAGGCCCAGCTCGCCCATCCGATCGCGATCGAGACGTTCTCGGTTTACCAGGAACCCTTCGAGCCAGGGGAGTGGAGGAGTGCTCTTCACGGTGTGCGCGTCACCGTTTGGGAATACCTGAAGTGGATCTATTACCGCTCGATCTGGAAGAGCTGAACGGGCTTTAGCAGACGTCGAGCACCTGAAAGGACTTTTCGGGTTTCCGGTGGATGTTTTCCGGTAGGCTCCGGGTGACGCTTTCCTCGATGGCGCGGATGATTGCGAGCTTCCAGTGGTCCCGGCGATAGATCAGGCTGATCTCGCGGGTTGGAACTGGCGCACGAAACGGTCTGAGGTGCGCGAGCTGCTCCTCTTTCCTGAGTGCGGTCGCCATAAGCGCTGGGATCAGCGTGTAGCCTTGGCCGCTTTGGACCATTCTTCGTAACGTATCGAGGCTCCCACTCTGAAAACGGACATTGGCTTGGGCTTGGGCCTTGTCGCCCGCAACCGCGCAGAAATTCAGCACTTGATCGCGGAAGCAATGTCCGTCCTGAAGCAGCCACATCTCGCTCAGGTCCAAGTCTTCACGGGAGATCTGGACCCGTTTGAGTAGCTCGTGCCTGCTAGACAAGTAGGCGAAAAACGGCTCGTAATAGAGCGGGTGCACCTTGAAATCGACCCCTTCGACTGGAGTGGCCAGGATCGCGCCGTCGAGGTGGTCGCCTGCGAGCTCGCGGAGGATCGTTTCGGTCTTCATCTCCTCGATGAGGAGGCGAACCTTGGGGTGTGCGAGCGAAAATGCCTTGAGGAAGAGTGGCAGGAGGTAGCTCGAAACGGTGGGAATCACGGCCAGGCGGAAATCGCCGCTGACGCTCCCGTCCTTGGCCTGCCGGGAAACGTGCAGCAGCTTGTCATTCTCTCGGAGAACGATCCGGGCCTGATCCAGGAAGGCCTGGCCCTCCGGCGTCGGGAGGATTGGTTTTTTGGTGCGGTCAAAGAGGACCAGCCCGATCTCTTCCTCGAGCTTCTGGAGCTGTTGCGAAAGAGTGGGCTGACTGACGTGGCAGGCGCGCGACGCGTTTCCGAAGTGCCGGTGTTTCTCCACTTCGGTCGCATACTGCAATTGGATCAGAGTGGGCATTTTCGATAGTTTATGACTATCGTATTATAAATACAATCGATTTTACATATGGGCAACACTGGGGCATTCTGAGTGGTAAGGAGACCCGAAAAAAATGAGTGCTACTCTGATCAACAGCAAGATTGTCGATTTCAAGTCCGAGGCTTTTCACGACGGAAAATTCAAGACCGTCACGCAGAACGAACTTAAGGGCAAATGGTCCGTTTTCTTTTTCTACCCGGCCGACTTCACGTTCGTCTGCCCCACCGAGCTCGGGGACATGGCGGACAAGTACGCTGAGTTCCAGAAGCTCGGCGTCGAAGTCTACTCGGTGAGCACGGACACGCATTTCACCCACAAGGCGTGGCATGACACGTCGGAGACCATCAAGAAGATCAAATACCCGATGCTTGCCGATCCGACGGGCCACCTTGCGCGCGCGTTCGGCGTGTACATCGAGGAGGCCGGCCTGGCGTACCGCGGGACGTTCCTCGTCAATCCCGAAGGCCAGATCAAGCTCGCCGAAGTGAATGACAATGGCATCGGCCGCAACGCTGACGAACTGCTTCGCAAGGTGCAGGCCGCGCAGTTCGTGGCCTCGCATCCGAACGAAGTTTGCCCCGCTAAGTGGGTTCCGGGTGGAAAGACCTTGAAGCCCGGCCTCGATCTCGTCGGAAAGATCTAATTCCCCTTCGCCGTGCGCGGATCTCCGCGCACGGCCCAGGGTGGCTCAAAGGACAGAACCATGCTCGACTCGGCAATCATCGACCAACTCAAGGAAGTTTTCCTCAAGCTGACCGGCACGGTCACTTTGCATGTCGCCAAGAGCTCGCACGCCGACGCGGACGAGCTACTCGGGATGCTGAACGACGTCGCCACGACCTCGGACAAGATCCGAGTGGAAGTTCCCGAGAACGCCATGGGAGCGGCACCTTATTTCGAGATCACGGGCACCCAGCGCTCGGGCATCGTCGCTTTTCGTGGCATTCCTGGCGGCCACGAGTTCTCCTCATTGATTCTCGCGATCCTCCATGCCGATGGCAAGGGCAAGCTGCCCGACTCGGGCATCATCGAGCGGATCCGGGCCCTGAAAGGTCCCATCCGACTCATGACTTTCATCTCCCTGAGCTGCGAGAACTGCCCGGAAGTCGTGCAGGCGCTCAATCTCATGGCCACGCTGCACCCCGATTTTCACCACGAGACGGTCGATGGCGGAGTCGCCCCGGACGAAGTCGAGAAGCTTGGCATCCAGGGTGTTCCAAGCGTCATCCATGAAGGCCGTCTTGTTCATTCTGGCAAGGTGCAGCTGATCGATCTGCTCACCAAGCTCGAGGAGGTGTTCGGGAAAACAAGCGACTCCAAAAAAGAGACGGATCTCGGGCTGTTTGACGTCGTCGTGATCGGCGGCGGCCCAGCCGGCGCATCGGCCGCCATCTACACCGCGAGAAAAGGATTGAAGACCGCGCTCGTCGCCGAGCGTTTCGGCGGACAGCTCCAGGAGACCAAGGGCATCGAGAACATGATCTCGGTTTCGTATACGGAAGGCGTGAAGCTCTCGGCCCAGCTGAGCGATCACGTCTCCGCCTATCCGATGATTCAGTTGCTCGAGCATCGCCGAGTCAACCAAATCATCCCAGGCAAAGTCGGCGAAGCCAAGCGCATCCAGCTCGAGAGCGGCGAGCATCTTGCTGCCAAAGCGATCATCATCGCAACTGGCGCCAAGTGGCGGCAGCTGGGAATTCCCGGCGAGAAAGAGAACAT
>JAYVOO010000226.1:0-1965 GCA_043757905.1 Oligoflexia bacterium | reverse complement strand
GCTTCGGCGCGTTCGACTCCAAGAACAACTTCATCTACAAGCATTCAGACTTTCGCTTCCAGGAGGCGATGACCTATTACCTCGCCGACAACTACCGGAGCTTCCTCAACGGCACCTCGTATCTCCAGCCCACGGGAGCTGTGAAAATCGTCACTCACTGCGGCTATCAGGATAACGCGTTTTTCACGCGCTTCAAGGGTGCTGACGGCGAGTGGATCGAAGTCGTATGCCTTGGAGATTCCAAGGCCACGCCGGGCGCGTCCTATTCCGATGACGGCACGGTCGCCCTTCACGAACTTCAGCACGCGACGACGACCGACACTTATTCTCGCGACGAGTCGGTCTTCCTGAGTCCCTTCAACTATGACGAAGGCGGATCGCTGAACGAAGCCGTCTCCGATTTCATGGCACTCATGTACACCTCGCCGATGCTCGCGAACACGACGCTTGATCCGCTCCTGTTCAGCCGCTGGGCGCTCCAGACGTTCGTGCCGAACCACGTGGGAACGCGTGGCGCGCACCGATGCCCAACCTACGATCCGACTTATCCGAGCTGCACGACGTTCCCGGCGTTCTCGGCCAAGACGAACACTATTAGCTACAAGTACCCGGACGGCTTGGGCTGGCCTTATGCGAATAACTTCACGGGGCCGGAATACGCGGCCTCCGCGTTTAAGACCTACACATCGCAGGAAGAGATCCATAACGCCGGCATCGTGCTCGAAGGCGCGCTCTGGGACATCTACGACGGAATCCGCAAGGCCGGCGACTCGAGCGAGGAGAGGTCTCGCGTCCTGGCCACTCAGCTCGTGATGGAGAGCCTCCGCCACCTTCCGAAGCCAACGCTTTCTCATCAGGCGCCGGTCACCTTCCGCGCGTTTGGCACCGCTATTCAGACGGCAGGCGCCTTGCTCACCCTGTCCAACAACGAGCGAGCGGCAGTGGATACTGCTTTGACGGATCGAGGTTTGGCCGGCGGAACGCTGCTCGGAACAAACTGGGCCGCGGCTGGTACGGGAGACTTCGGTACGGGCATTCGCGTGATGGACGATCCCAACGTGCTCTTCAACTGGCTGGGTGACCGCTCGCTGATCCCGCAGGGGATCGACACTGGCTTGAACACGAAGCTCGATCCAGGTGAGCTTGCCGTGCTTTGGTTCGATGTTCAGAACACGCAAGCCACGACCGCAGGCGCGGTGCAGGTCACGATCCGGTCGCTGAACCCGGAGCTCGTGACTTTCAAGGATCAGAGCTACAACGTCGGGTCGATCTCGGACACGTCTACGCAGATTTTATACGGCAAGGTGAACGGGTCGGCGATCGTGACGGCGCTGAACGATTCCTCGCAGGCGAGCTTCAATATCCCCACGGGCAATTCCTACTTCAAATCCAACCCGTACTTCGACCGGACTTACCGCACGGGTGTTTGGGTGGTGGTCAACAAGACGGCGGCCCGTGGAGCCTCCCTTGCGTTTGAAGTGTCGGCACTGGCCAGCAACTCAGCGAGCGCCGCTTCGGTAACCACGTTCACGACTCAGATCGCGCCCTAGAAACTATGAAGCATAAGACTCCCCTGGCCCTGATCACAGCCGGAATTCTACTCGCGACTTTCGTCGGGCTGAAGGCGAGGCAGATCAGGTTGGACGCAATCGAGCAAGCTCGCGCGCTTTACCCGGTTGCAGCGGCATCCGCGTCTCCGGTCTCCGCTTCGTCGGGCTTCGCACTTCCGACGGGCATCTCTACGGCTTCGATCCGAACCCGGCAAGCTCGGCCCGAACGCCCAGGCAGCGACGCGCTCGCGGCCGAATTTAAAAGCCGCTTCGGGCTCTCGCTCGAGCTCGGCGTCGACTCGGCCGGTTGCCTGGTTTCGGTGAAGGGCACCCCGCAGAAGGCCACACCGGCTGACGGAAAGTTTGCGCCCTCTGACAGCGCGCAAGCCATCGTGCGTGCGCGCGAAGTGATTCG
>JAYVOO010000225.1:0-1970 GCA_043757905.1 Oligoflexia bacterium | reverse complement strand
GCCCGAGCATGCGAATGAAGAAGTCTCCTTGGATGCCGCGGCCGCCGATGACTTCGGAGGAGCGCCCCTGCGAGAGCCTGCGCAGGTAATCCATCTGCCACATGCGGTCGATCGCGTTCGCGTACCCGAGACACGCCACTGCATCCAGCTCCCCGTCGCTCCGAACGTGCGGGATGCGGCTCTCGGGATCGCGCCAGTAATCGCACCCGTGGCCCTTGAGCTCAGCGGCGACCGGGTTGTCCCTGTTCAGCTCTCCCAGCTTCTCGCCGCGCAGATAGAGCACCCCGACGACTGCGATGGCCGCGAGTAGAACGAAAGCCAGAAATCCCAGCACCCCACGCAAGATCTTGGATCGACGCATGGCTGAAATGCTACACGCCCGCGCGAGATCTCACAAGCTCAGGCAGGCGGGGCGCGCTCAGTGGCCCCAGGTTTTTTCCAGGAACGCGTCGCGGCCCGAGCGCGAACGGTAGTATTTGTAACGGATCGGGTTCTTCTTGTAATAATCCTGATGGTATTCCTCGGCCGGATAGAACGGCCCGGCCGCGGTGATTTCGGTCGCGATCTTTTTGTCGCCGAATTTCCCGGATTCCTGCAGCTTCTTGCGCGAAGCCTCGGCCATGTCCTTCTGTTCGACAGTCGCAAAAAAGATCCCGGGGCGGTATTGGGTGCCGCGATCGACGAACTGACCTTCGGCGTCGGTCGGGTCCATACTGTGCCAAAACGTATCAAGAAGCTTGGCGTAGGTCACTCTCGCCGGGTCGAACGTCACCTGCACAGACTCGGTGTGGCCGGTCGTACCGGACGACGCCTCCTCGTAAGTCGGATTCACTTTCGTGCCGCCCGTGTAACCGGAGACCGCTGAGATCACGCCGTCGAGTTTCTCAAACGGAGGCTCCATGCACCAGAAACAACCGCCCGCGAAGATCGCGGTCTGCGGCTTGCCGGTCTCGGCTTTCGCCGGTAAAGTTTTGCCGGCGGCTTCTCGTGCGGTTTCAGCCTTAGCCGCGGAAAAGAGGCCCGAATACTGTCCGTAACCCTGCTCCTTCAGGTCGGCCGCCGAAATGAATCGGAGCGAGGCAGAGTTCAAACAATAGCGTAGTCCCGATGGCGCGGGGCCGTCCGGGAAAACATGGCCCAAATGAGAGTCGGCGTGCTTCGAGCGCACTTCGGTGCGCGACTGAAAGAAAAGGTTCTTGTCCTCGTGTTCGACGATATTGGAAGCCTCGAGCGGGCGCGAGAAGCTCGGCCAGCCCGTGCCTGACTCGTACTTGTCTTTCGAGCTGAAAAGCGGCTCGCCGGAGACCCGGTCGACGTAGATTCCATCGGCGTGGTTATTGGCGTACTCATTCTTGAACGGGCGCTCGGTTCCGGCCTTCTGCGAGACATCGAATTGCAGCGGCGTGAGGGTCTTGGCAAGCTCGACCGCGGAGGGCTTCTTGTAGTTCGTGAAATCTTTCGGCGAGTCGGCTGCAGCCCCACCCGCGAGCGCTAAGTTCAAGCTCAGCGACGCAGCAATCCCCAACAGCCAATTCGTTTTGCGATTTTTCATATTCCATCCCTTATTTGCTTCGATCATTCCAACTTCCCGCCCACCGCCTGCACAGGCACGAGACTTCCCGGACGGCTCACCCAGAAAGCGACGCTCAAGGACGATGCCTTCGAGACCCCGGTGGCCGGGGCAACGAGCGTGAGTTCTCCAACGAACGTGTCGCCCCGAGCGCTGAGTCGCCCTTCCTGAAGCGCGAGCGCTACGAATTCATGTTTTAGCGTCCGGCCGGAATTCTCTCCCGAAGCGACTCGACTCTCAAGCCCATTACCGAGAATCGCACCCTGTACCACCCAGCTCTGTCCTGCGATCCCTTTTGCCGGCGCAAACCGGATCTCGTATTTTCCATCGCCCGCCGCACGCGCACTCAGCACGCCCACTTCGGGTGTCGGGGCATCCAGTGAAGCCGGGCGCTTCGTTT
>JAYVOO010000224.1:0-1988 GCA_043757905.1 Oligoflexia bacterium | reverse complement strand
TCGGTCCGCGGCTGGCGCTACTTGATGAAATTCGCCAAGGTTTGGCAAACTTCACATCAAAATGGACCCACATTTCGAGGCTATAGCCTACTTAAGTCTCCCGAAGTATCGGTCAAGATTTCGCGGAAATGATCCGAATCAAGTGAATGATAAAAGCTATCCCCACGGTTTTAATCGTTGATGACGAGAACGATCTCCGCGAGCTCCTAGTGGAACAAGTGACCAAGCTCCACTATAAGGTGCTTCAAGCCGCCGACGGAACCGAGGCGTATAAAATCATTCAATCCGTCACGGCGGAAGACCCCATCGACGCCGTGATTTCCGACTTAAATATGCCCAAGTTGGACGGGCTCGCGCTTTTACGCAAAGTGCGTGAGCTGGGACATGAAACGCCGTTCGTATTTCTTACGGGTTATGCCGACAAAGAAAAGGCGATCGAGGCATTGAGGCTCGGCGCCCTAGACTTCCTTGAGAAGCCTTGCGAATGGAAGCATTTTTCAAGAGCAGTTGCCCGGGCTGCCGAATATGGAGTTTTGCTTCGCCAGCTCGAAGCGGAACTGGACTTTCTGTGCTCCACCCTACCAATCCCTGCAGCGAAGCTCGCCCAGTTCCGCCATGCGCAGAAGGCGTTACTTATGCTGAAAAAGGAAAACCTGATCGGTTTCAAGAGGAGCGCTTAAGTGACCACTGAAACCGATCAGGAGTTCATGGAACAGCTTCAGAAGGACTTTCTCGACGAGGTCTCCTTCCTCCTCGAGCAATGCGAGGAATCTTATCTCAAGCTCGAGAAACCCGAACATCGGGCTGAAGAACTGGGTAATATCTTCCGCCTCGCGCATTCCATGAAGGGGGCAGGCTCTGCCGTAGGATTCCTCGAATTGGCAGGATTCGCCCATATCGTGGAGGATTGCCTATCCCTGCTTCGCGCGCGGCCTGAGGTGGTCGACATCTCAATCATCTCACTCCTGCTGCGCTCGGGGGATGCCTTTAAGGAAGAGATCTCGCGCCTCCGAAAGAAGAGTCCCACCCCTTGGCCAACTGACGAACTAAAAGAAGAGATCCGGGCAGTGATTCGCGAAATCGGCGGGCAAACTTCTGAACCCATACCTGTCGTCGCGTCAATACCTTCAGCACTTCCCGTCCAGGAGCCCCAGCTTGTCCAACCAGCGCCCGGCCCAAGCGCTCAATCAACTGCTCAATCTCCTGCCACTCACGTGCCTGCGACTCGCTCTACCGATTCGACTGTGATCAAGATCGACGCCGATCGCGTTGAAGCCGTGCTTGATATCGTAGGAGAGTTGGTCGTCATCAAGAGCCAGCTCATGAATCAGTGCTCGAGTTATCCACAGGATGCGCGCCTGAGTGCGATTGTTTCACTCATGGAGCGCACCATCCGAGAACTTCAAGATAAGACGCTCAGTATGCGCATGACTCCCCTCAAGGGAGTCTTTCTCAAAACTCAGCGAATTATCCGCGATCTCAGCATCAAACTCTCCAAGCCGGTCGACTTTCAGATGTCCGGAGAAGACACAGAAATCGACCGGACGATGGTCGAGCTGCTCTCGGACCCGCTCATGCATATCGCCCGCAACTCGCTCGATCACGGAATCGAATCCGAAGCGCGCCGGTCCGAGCGCGGAAAAGGCAACCGCGGGACAATCACGCTTTCCGCCCGCCAGGAAGGGGACCGGGTCATCGTTCAGATCGGTGATGACGGCGGCGGTATCAACCGCGAGCGGGTGCTGAAGAAAGTCATCGAGAAGAATCTCCTTTCTCCAGGCCAGGATCCCACCGCTCTCAGCGACCACGAGGTGCACCAGTTCATCTTCGCACCGGGATTCTCGACCGCCGAGCAGGTCACCGACGTGTCCGGTCGCGGTGTAGGAATGGATGTGGTAAAAACCAACGTCGAACGCCTGAAAGGCAGTGCGACGCGGAAGGCTTCTTCCGAGCACGGAGAAAAATCTATCGGCACAAGAATCTTTCTG
>JAYVOO010000223.1:0-1996 GCA_043757905.1 Oligoflexia bacterium | reverse complement strand
ATATGGGCGGCGCCGCCTACAGACCCTTCCATGACACGCAGTCCGTATTCGAAGGGGAGGCCGCCCGCTCGCTTTCAGAGCTCGCGCGCAAGCGCTGGAACGACGCAACCGGCGAGTCGGGCCCTGAGATGCGGCCCCCGGGCGAGACGCACCCGCTGTGGCCGGACCGCGTGCAACCCATGCTCGCACAAGTGCCGCTCGCGATCGCGCGCACGCAGCACGGCTCGCGCGGCCCGGCCGAGGTGCGTGAGATTGAACGCCTCTATGTTGATTCAATCCAGCGCGCGCGCCGCTATGTGTACATCGAGAATCAATATTTCACCTCGGAGCGCGTCTTCGATGCGCTTCGCGAGCGCCTGAGCCAGCCAGACTGCCCAGAGTTTCTCTTCATCTTACCCAAGACGGCTTCCGGATGGCTCGAGGAATCCACCATGGGCGTCCTCCGAAACCGCCTGCTCAGGAAGCTTTACGAGGGCGACCCGCGCGGACGCGCGCGCTTCTACTACCCGGTAGTCGAGTCCATCTCGCCTGTCGCCGTGACCGTCCACTCGAAGCTCATGATCGTAGACGATCGCCTGCTACACATCGGCTCTTCTAACCTGAGCAACCGCTCGATGGGCCTCGACACCGAGTGCGATATCGCGCTCGCCTCCGACGGCTCGCCCTTTCAGACGGAGGCCGAATCCTCCCTGATCTCCACCCGGCTCTCGGAGCTCCGCTCCTCGCTCCTTGCGGAACATCTGGGCGTGAGTCCTGAGCAAGTAGCCGAACTGACCCGAAGCACCGGCTCGCTCTTCGCGGCGGTCGAAGCGCTCTCACGTCCCGGCCCAAACACCAACCGCACGCATCACCTGATCGGGATCAGCTGGAAACGGGAGAACTGGTTGTCGCGAATCACTCCCGACGCATCCGTGCTGGATCCCGACGGCGCGATCGAGCGTGACCCGATTTTCTCGAGCTTCGTGCCGGACCAGCCCCGCCGGCACCTTTCGGTGCGCTTTCACCGCATGAACATTCGCCTCTTCGCGACCGCGGGGCTCGGCATCCTCGTTGGCTTTAGGCCCCCCGCGCTCCTGCAGTCGGTCCCCCTGAGTTGGGGCGCGATCTTCGCCTATTCGGCCGCAATCTGCCTCGTCGGCGCGATCGCCACGGTGCCGATCGACGCGCTCGTCTTCGGCGCATGCCTGGCGTTTGGTGCTTTCGCCGGGGCTGTTGGCTCCTGGGCCGGCGTAACCGCCGCGGGACTCGCGCTGTATCTCGCGGGCGCCGCGGTCCGCCTGGTGCTCAAGCCCAAGAAACTTCTCGGCCCGCCGCTCTATCTGAAAAGCGCGAGGGAGGGAGGGTTCTGGCCGAACCTGCTCCTTCATGTCAGCGTGATCGCGCCGTTCGGCTCGCTCAGTTACCGATCGGGACTTCACAAAGCAAAGCCCCGTTGGTTTTTCATGGGCCTGATTCTGGGGCAGACGCTTCGCATTCCGAGCGTCGCGGCCTTCGCTTGGGTCGTGCTCTACCATTGGCGAACAAGGACCTGGTTATCAGGCCTTGCAGTCGCCTTCACCGCGTTCGCCGTTTACATGCTCTTTCGCGCGCTCATGCGAAGGCTGCTTCCGATCTGGAGCTTCGAGCCGAGCCGGCGATCCGGAACGCTCGAAACCAACTAGCAGCCACCGCTCGTCTCTTGGGCTTATTCGACGCCGCCCGTGAGAGAGCGCTTGACCGACTCGAAATACCGGAGCCCGATCGAGCAATCGCTCTTCATAAACCCCTGGAGCTGAAGCCTCGCGGGCTCGGACTCGGGGACCGCCTGGTCAGGATCGAAGAGATCGAGGCAGGCGTCCGAGCTCAGCACCTGGGCGAGCTGCTTGGGTATCGCGCCCGGGGCCGCCTCGCTCCAGCTCGCGGAAAACCCGATATTTTGAAGCTCGCAGGAGGGGCGATTGTCCACTGGGCGTGCACGAAATCGAAAGAGCGTGCGCGAGCGCACCAACGCTTGAGT
>JAYVOO010000222.1:0-2004 GCA_043757905.1 Oligoflexia bacterium | reverse complement strand
AAAACGAGTCGGAACTTGAACAAATTGACCCTGAATTGACGCGAATGGTCTGAGTGAGGGCAGCTCCCGAATTGAGCTGCAGGTTACCAAGACCTTGGGATATCGTTCAAGCGCCATGTCGATTCCTGACTACCTGCAGCCATATATCGTCCAGCAAGACCCTTCCTTATATACCCAAATCGACCATGCCGGCTGGCGCTTCATCTTGAGGATCGCGCGCGGGTTCTTCCAAGAGTTCGCCCACCCGAAGTATTTAAGTGGCTTAGCTGAGACCGGGATTTCCCCCGAGCGTATTCCTTTGATCGGGGAGATCGACGCTCGCCTCGAAAAGTTCGGGTGGCGCGCGGTCGCGGTGAGTGGCTTTATACCGCCGGCCGTTTTCATGGAATTTCTCTCGCTCGGGATCCTGCCGATCGCTTGCGACATGCGCACGCTCGAGCACCTGTCCTATACGCCCGCTCCGGACATCGTCCACGAGGCGGCCGGGCATGCGCCCATCATCGCGGATCCGCAATACGCCTCCTACCTCCGCACCTACGGAGAACTGGCCCGGCGGGTGATCTTCTCGTCGAAGGACATGGACGTGTACGAAGCGGTCCGCATCCTCTCGGACGTGAAAGAGGATCCGCATTCCACGCCCGCAGAGATCGCGGCCGCCGAAAAACGCCTGGACACCGTGAATGCGGCAGTCGATTTCGTGAGCGAGGCGACGCAACTTTCGCGCATGGGCTGGTGGACAATCGAGTACGGCCTGGTGGGCCCGATCGAGAACCCGAAGATCTACGGCGCGGGACTCCTTTCCTCTGTCGGCGAGAGCTACAATTGCTTGAAGCCCGCGATCCGCCGCATCCCTTTCACGCCCGAGTGCGTGAACATGGCGTTTGATATCACGCGGCCGCAGCCGCAGCTCTACGTTGCGCGCGATTTTCAGCAGCTGACGGAAGGTCTCGAGGCGCTAGCCAAGAACATGGCATTCCGCCTCGGCGGCAAGGTCGGGTTGGAGCGCGCGAAGCAGGCCGCGACCGTGACGACCGTTGAGCTCGATTCCGGCTTGCAAATTAGCGGCAAATTGGTGGATTTTTCGCTCGCTTCCGACAGCTCGCCCTGCTTTTTTCGCATGGAAGGCCCGACCCAGCTGGCGTTCCAGGACTTCGAGCTCGAGGGCCAGGGCGCGAGTCACCACGCCTCGGGTTATTCCACGCCTTTGGGAAACTTGCGCGGATCCGGCCAGGACGCAGCCGCGCTCACGGTCTCCGATCTCGCGGGCCTCGGCTTCACGGACGGCAAGCCAGGTCGGATGGAATTCGAATCGGGTATCGTGCTGGAAGGCCGCCTCACCGGGCGAACGGAGCGCAACGGAAAGTGCCTCGTCCTGACGTTTGATTCCTGCAGTGTACGCCAGGGTGAGCGCGTTCTTTACGATCCGGCATGGGGAGGCTTCGACCTGGGCTGCGGGGCACGCGTCGTTTCCGTCTTCGGGGGCGCCGCCGATCGCGGCCGATACCTCAAGGCGATCGGAGGCTTTCAGCAGGAGCCCGGAAAACCCAAGACGAATCTCACCGCGAAGAACCGCCCGCTCGATGCGCTTTACGGGAAAGTCCGCGCCGCGCGCGAAGCGTCCGGCCCGGAACTGGCTCGGCTCTTGATCGAAATCGAGGCGAATCTCGAGACGGGCTTCCCGGATGACTGGCTCTTGCGCTACGAGCTTCTGGAGCTCAACTTCATTCAGAAACTCATGGCTCCTTGGGAAGCGCGGGTCCGCTCGAGACTAGACACGATCTCGCGTAGCGACCAGTCCACGGCCGACGTCATTCGACGTGGGCTCGCGCTGCTCGTTTAAGCGGCCACCTTTTAGCGGCAGCGTTTGAGCTGATCGAGCACGAGGTCACCGAGCACTTCCGTCTTCTGCGGGCCGAAGCCGTGCACGCCGCGCAGCTCGTCGATGCTCTTCGGATCGCTCGAAGCGAGGTGATGAAGCGTCTTGTTGCTGAAGACCAAGAACGC
>JAYVOO010000221.1:0-2005 GCA_043757905.1 Oligoflexia bacterium | reverse complement strand
GGCGCCGCCAGGAAGTTGGCGATCAATGTATTAACTGGGAAAAAGATCCGAAGCTGCCATCAGGAGGTCGCTGCGGCCGCTTACTTTCAGTTTCTAGTGTTGTCATTTCATATATTGAACTCGCTTCACATCTCGGTGGGGCGAATAATTAAACGCTATGAGTAGTGCCGTTCCAGCCATCAATGTCCTAATCGTCGACGACGAAGAGTTTATGAGAAAGACTCTCAAAGCCCTGCTGGAGAAAAACGGCTTTTCCGTTCAGGAGGCCGATAGCGCCACCACCGCTCAGCATTTGGTCGGAATAGATGACTTCCAAGTCGTGATTTCCGATATCAATATGCCGGGAAGCCAAAACGCGGGCATCCAACTCCTTCAATTCATCAAACAGCACCACCCTTTGATTCCAGTCATCCTGATGACTGGCTTCTCGCAAGCGGTCGAGACGCAAGAAGCCTACAGCCTGGGCGCGAAAGGGTTTCTGGCAAAACCTTTCAAGCGAGACGAGCTGCTCGCAGCTATTCGGTCAGCTTGTAGGCTGGAAAACCCGAGTGAAGCCAAGGTCGAAGCAGAGGCCCCTCAGCAGTATTGCAGAGTTGCAATTGACCAATTTATTTCTGGGAAGAAAATTAGCTTCGAGATCTTCATCCGTCTCTCCGAAGGCAAGTTTACGAAACTCGCCCATGAAGGCGAGAATCTTGCCCTTGAACGGATAAAAGCGTTCCAGGCCAGAGGCGTTGACTTTCTCTATATTAAGGCCGAGGACTTCGCCAAATATGTTGGTTTTAATCTGACGCTGTCTCGAGCGGGGGTCAAAAGTAATTCGATTAGTCGAGAACAAAAGGCCGGTCTGCTTAAACACGCAAGCGAAGTGATTTTAGAGGACCTTTTTCTGAATGGCGTGAACGAAGATAGTTTTAATAACGCGAAAGAAATGACTGAGAATACGCTCACTCTTCTTGCAAGCGCACCCGACTGCCTCGAATTGATTGCATCGTTAGACTCCCACGGCGATCCCTTGTATGCCCATTGTCTTGCGGTCAGTCTCTACAGCGGGGTAATCGCAAAACAAATTGGTTGGACTTCTCCTTCCACTCTTTTCAATGTTTCGACGGCAGGATTATTTCACGATATTGGCTTGAAGGCGATTGACCGCAAGATCGTGGACAAGCCGAAAAGCACCCTGACATTTGACGAAATCAAGCTTCTTGAAACTCACCCTGCGCGAGGCGTCGAAATTTTAGGCAGCCTGCCTTCGATCCGAAGCGATATCCTGCAGATCGTGCTTCAGCACCACGAAACTTGCAGTGGTTTGGGTTACCCGGCTAAACTTCCAAAGGTTAAGATCAATCCGGTGGCGCGCCTCATCGCGGTGGCCGATGTATTTTGCGAACTTGCTCTCACGCATGAAGGGGTCAAAGGGTTGCCTCCGGACGAAGCGATTCACCGAATGAATCTCCTTCAGGTCGGGGCCCTTGATCAGGAATACGTCCAGGCCTTGAGCCAGGCTTTGCAACGCAAAGCGACTTCGAAGCAAGGCGGAAGAATCCCTCGGTGAAAGACTTAAGGATCCTCATGGTTGAGGAAAACCTGGGAGAGGCAAGGCACATCACAGAGTCCCTAGGGGGATGCTCCGGCCTGGAACTCAAGGCCGTGAGGACACTTGAGCTTTGCCTAAGTGAATTGGACGCTTCAAGTTGGGATATTTTACTTCTCGACCTATCATTGCGCGATACCGCTGGTCTCAGCGCCGTCGAAAAAGTGAGATGGCAGCATAGCCAGATCGCGATTATCGTATTGATCGGTTATGATCAGGCCGAAATTGCAGTGGAGGCTATCAAGCGCGGGGCGGATGACTTTCTTTCTAAAGAGCTCCTCCACGCGGACACGCTGCTCCATCGATTAAGGCATATTAAAGGAAAGAGCGAAGCCGTCTTCGAGCTCTCGCGAAACCAGAGGCAGCTCCGGCAGGTTCTCGACCTGATTCCTGCAATGATTTTGCTTAAAG
>JAYVOO010000220.1:0-7317 GCA_043757905.1 Oligoflexia bacterium | reverse complement strand
TGAAGCTCAAGTACCCGGGCAAGCGCCTCGTCGCGGTTTTCGAGCCCCGTAGCGCGACTTCGCGGCGCAAAGTTTTCCAAGCCGAGTACGCGCAGGCGTTCAAGGAGGCCGACGCGACATTCATCGCCGCGCCTTATGACCAAAGCAAGATTCCCGCCGCAGACCAGTTCTCAAGTCAACAGCTGGTCGAGGACATCCAGGGGCTCGGGCGGCAGGCTGGAGTATTCACCGAAGTAGACCAAGGCGCGCTCGACGTCGCAAAATCCGCACGCCCGGGTGACTTGATCGCCGTGATGTCCAATGGCGGCTTCGGCGGTTTTATTCCCAAACTTCTCAAGGCCCTCGAAGGTTAAGCGGGAAAGAGCCGTGAAACTCACGAGCCTCTACCGAGTCGACACGGTCCCGCTACTTCTAAAGCCTTTCTACTGCCTGTACTCTTACGCTATCGGAGTCCCCTTGGCTGTGTTCGCGGTCCTCGTGCGCCTGACTTCGAGGGTCGAGTTCGTGCGCGAGCCCGGTGCGGATGAACGGGCGCAAGTGATCATCGCCTCTTGGCATCAGTTCGTCTGGTGCCAATTCATCGTACTCGCGCCGCTCGGGCGCTTCGCGGCGCTCAGTCATCCGCTTTGGTACATGGAACCTGTGTATGTTATGTTGCGTCTGTTGGGGATGCGGAAGCTCATCCTGGGGTCGGCCGGGAACGGCGGCAGGCAGGCTGCTGCGAGTCTGGTCGAGTGCCTGAAGGATGGCAAGTACTCGGCCGTCATCAATCCCGATGGGCCAGGAGGCCCGATACTGAAGGCGAAGAAGGGCGTGCTTTTCATCGCCGCGCAGACAGGTCTACCCATCATTCCCGTGCGGTATGAATGCAGATTCAAGACGAAGTCGCCCGGCTGGGACCACAAATGGCTGCCGCTCCCGTTTGGCAGCATCCGTGTGGTCTTCGGTTCCCCGATGCGCGTTGCCGAGCATGATCTGCTCAACCTGGACGCATTGCTGGCTGATTTGGAAAGCCGACTCTAGCGCGCTTCCGCTGCCGAATCAGGATGGCCGCGGGTATCGCGAAGGGGCGAGTCGTCGCCGACAATCATTTGGCGGAAGAGTTTGAATACTGACCTAAACCTCCCCCTTCCATCTGTCGATGAGAAGTGGAGAGAGGCACGTCCTCTGGGAGACCGTTCATGGCAGAGGTCCTAAAAAAATTCGGACGCTACTTTCTGCTCGATCATATCGCTCAAGGCGGTATGGCGGAGATTTTCCGCGCTCGCCTCGCCAGTATCGACGGCGCCGGACGTCTGCTCGTCATCAAGCGCATCCAGGCCGGTTACGGCGGCAACATCGAGTTCCTGCAGATGTTCCGCTCGGAGATCAAGGTCACGATGGGATTCAACCATCCCAACATCGCGCAGCTTTACGATTTCGGCGAGGAGATGGGCCAGCCTTACATCGCTATGGAGTTTATCGACGGCCGCAACGTGCGCCAGTTCCTCTCCAAACTCAATCAGCAGAGCAAGACCTTCCCGGTCGAGTTCGCGGCGCACATCATCGAGCAGGCCGCCTGCGGACTTCAGTACGCTCACAGCTTCCGAGACAAGATCTCGGGCCAGCCGCTGCACATCGTCCATCGCGACATCAGCCCGCAGAACATCCTTCTTTCCTATGACGGCAACACCAAGGTCATCGACTTCGGCATCGCGAAGGCGACCACCAACCTCGAGTCCACGCGGGCCGGCGTAATCAAGGGCAAGCCGAGCTATCTCTCGCCCGAGCAGATCACGGGCGACGTGCTCGACGGCCGCTGCGACATTTTCGCGCTGGGAATCGTGCTCTGGGAACTCCTGGTGGGAAAGAAACTGTTCGCCGGGGAAAACGATCTCGCGGTCCTCAAGCAGATCGAGAGCTGCCAGAACGTGAAGCCCCCGTCGGCGCTGAATCCCAATGTTCCCAAGGAGCTCGATTACATCGTGCTTCGGGCGCTCGCGCGCAACGCCGACAAGCGCTTCCAGTCCGCCGAGGAGTTCCAGCGCGCTCTGCATAAATTCCTGATTTCGTTCTCGCCAGAGTTCAGCCCGCAAGACATCGCGCAGTTTGCGAAGGAGCTCTTCCAGGAAGAGATCATCGAGGACCGCAAGCACATCCGGCGACTGAACGACCGTGTGGAACAGCTGCTCATCGCCACCGGCAGCGTATCTAGTCCCGCGATTTCCGCGGGCGGCGATGCGACTGTCGATCCGGACGACGATACGACCACTGTCGTGAAGGGCCTGACCCGAGCGGAGCCCGCTCCCGTCGCAGCTCCCGTCGAGAAGGTGATTGACGCGGGAGACCTCAAGAAAGAGCGGGTCGAGCTGGATTACAAGTCCACGAGAGGCGTTGACCGCACGTCGGTTCATCTCGCGCCCGCGACGCTCGGCACCCGTTCGACGGGTTCCCGGCCCCGTCCGGTCGCCGCGGTGACGGGCTCGATGGATTACTACCATCCTGGCTCGGCGGCGTCGGCCGCGAGTGACGATTCCCATAGGGGATCTGCCGGCGGCAAGTTCAAGCTTCTTGTGTTCTTGGCCGCGATGGCGGCGGGGGTTTACTTCGGCCCCGAAGTGGTGCGCGAGTGGATGCATCCGAAGGAGCCCAAGGTGGCAGCACCTGTCGCGGTGGCACCCAGGCCCCCGGGCGAGGAGCGCAAGCCCGCCTCCACAATCAGCCTGAAGCTCAACCTGAATCCCAGCGGTGAGGGGACGCGCGTAACAGTGAACGGCGGCCTGGTCGATAGCGGCACCGGCACGATCGAGGTCACGATGGATGAGCCCTTGGAGCTCGAAGTGCAACGTGCCGGCTACCTGCCGTTTCATCGCGACTTCATGATCGCGTCGAAAGATGCCCGCGGGCAAAGGGCCTGGCCGATCGACATCACGCTCGAGCCTACCCGCTTCGGCCAACTCAGCATTCATACCACACCCAGTGCGGAGGCCACGATCCTGATCGAGGGCAAGTTCTGGGTTCGAAAGACGCCGTTTGAGGGGGAGAAGCTTCCCGCCGGCGAATATAAGGTCAAGTTGACCAATGAGCTGCTTGGGATGGAGAAAACCATCAGGGTCACCGTCAAGGAAGGCATAGTCACGAACATCCCTGACGAACGCCTGGAAATAAAAAACTGAGCAGGCCAGGCTAGCGAAGGGATGTTGCCTCCTGCTCCCTAGGGCGCGCTAGCTCTCGTAGCGGTAGCCGACTCCGTAGATCGAGATGATGTGCTTGGTGAGCGGTGGGATTTTGCGCCGGAGGGCACGGATGTGCACGTCGATCGTGCGGTCGTTGGTCTTCGCCGATTCGTCCTTCCAGACGTCGCGCAGGATGTCTTCGCGCGTGACGACGTTGCCTGATTTGGCAGCCAGGCAGCGGAGGATGTCGAACTCAGTGAGCGTGAGTTGGGCGGCCTTGCCGGCGAAAGTCACTTCACGCGTGGCTGGATCAATGCGGAGGTCGCCGACCTGGAGGATCTCGGCCGCGCTCTCTTCGGATTTGCGAAGCCGCGTCTTGATTCTGGCCAGGAGCTCCTTGTAGTCGAAGGGCTTCGGGATGTAATCGTCCGCTCCGGTGGTCAGGCCCTGCGTGATGTCGGGGATGCTATTCTTGGCGGAAAGGAAGATCACGGGGATGCGTTTGGTCTTCTCGTCCTTCTTCAGGAGCGAGCAGGCATCGTAGCCGCTTAATATCGGCAACATAATGTCCAGCAGGATCAGATCGGGCGACTTGTTTCGCGCGAAGTCGATGCCGATGACGGCGTTCTCGGCCGTGATAATCTCGAACTCCTTGCCGAGCATGGCCTCCAGAAAGCGCCGAGTGTCCGGGTTGTCCTCAATGATCAGAATGCGATGTTTTTCCATAGTTCCTGGTCGATGTTGGATTGAGTGAAGTAATCGATGGCTGTCTTGCGAAGGGTGTCGAGCTGAAGCGGGTCCGCGGGTTCCATGAGTATTCCGTAATAGCAGCGCTGGATCAGGTCGAGTTGCGCCTCGAGGGCCGTGTTCTCGATCTTGAGGCGCTCGATCTTAGCGGCATCGCGGTTCCTGATTCGGCCCTTGATACTCGTCACTTCGGCCTTGAGCGCCTTCGTCTTTGTTTCGAGTTCGACGATCTTAGCCTGGACGGCGGCTTCAGTCGCGCTCACTTAAGAAGCCCCTGGCTGCGGAGCACGCTATTAATCGTCTGCATGACGCCTCGGGGATCGCTCGGGCGTGGCGCGAGTTTCGTGGGCTGGGTCTTCAGCCACTCCTCGATCTCGGCCGAGAGCCGCTTGATGCGCCCCTTGACCTCAGAATTCCTCCGGCGCGCCTGGAGGGCGTCCTCCTGCTGCGGGGCGAGCGCGGCGAGCTTTTCTTCGGCTGACTTCTTCTCGACCTCCAGCACCTCAATCGAGGCCTGGAGTTGGTTCTGGCGGTTCATCAGGCGCGAGAGCGGCGAATTGAAGACGGCCAACGCCTCTGGCCGGGAAGCGACTCCTCCGAGCTCCGGAACGGTGCTGACAATCATGAGGAGCGCCGTCTCCTCGGAGGCCGTGAGTTGGAGCGATTTCAGAGCGAGCAGCATCTCGAGCGGGGAGAGCGACGGAGCGGGGATCAGGGTGAGATCCAGGAGAACCTCTTTCTTCCCACTTCTGAAGAGCTTCCGGAGGCCAGCGCGCAAGACCGCGACATCGGCCGGAGACAGGGTCTCCGAGACTTCGAGTGTCGGCAGTTTTTCTTTTGGATCGAGCCTAAGTTTCATAACTCTGTAAAAAAAGTCTAACTAAGTTTCGACTGCAAAGCAAAGTGGATCGAGGCAGCGCGGAGTCCTGACGGCAAGAGATTGACGGCTTGTAGGAGAAGGTGCTCGACAAAAGTCGCTTCGGGCTCGAGTCGCGGGTAAACTTGGAGCATGGCTTCCGCTCCCGCACATGAGCGAGCACTGGCAGTTCCAGGGGTCGCAGCCTTCAGCAAGACCTGTCCAGCGATCGTTCTCGAGTACTTTGAGAAGCTCTCGTCGCGCCTACGACTGGGCTTGACTGCGCGGCGTGTGCTCGACGCGTTCGGCAGCATCGACGTGAAGAGCGACCGCATCACTGAGTTTCTCGAGGCCAACCCGTATTACGGCTCCCTCTTTCTCGCTCACGTGCAAGCGGTCTCGCGCCGCGAGAACCTACCGGGAATCGCGGCCTCGGTCGTGTTGCTGGGCATGGAGAATTCTCGGAATCTTCTCGTCGCGCTTCAGATCCAGAAGATGGTTCATGGCGGGAGTCCGTCGCGCAAAGATTCCGGCCAGATCGAGATCGGGCCCAAGGAGATGCTCAAGTCAGCGATCGCGGCCGAAACCGCGCTCCAGGCGCTGCCGAACGCGCAGGGCGCCTACCCGGAGACGGCGTACCTTGGGGGACTCGTCTTCGATATCCTCCAGATGCTCGCGGCCGCGATGCATCCGAGCAACAAGGCGCTGCCCGAGCTGATCAATCGCGTTCGCCTGCATGGCGCGACCGCCGGACAGTTCGCGTTTTCGCTCACTTCCTCGCTCCAGGATTTCAGTTTCAAGAAGTACGTGCGGCCCACCGCGATGATCCATGGCGCGGGCAAGGCCGTGATGGCGCTCCTGCGGCCAGAGGAATACGTGAAGTTCGACGAGCTGATGCTGGATCGCAAGCCGCCGCTCGCGCTGCGGATCCAGCTCGAGCGCGAGACCTTCGGAGCCGACCACGCTCTCATGGGTTACCTGCTCGCACGCGACCTGGGTATCTTCCGCCAGGTCGAGCAAGCGCTCCTGCACTACCACCAGCCTTACATGCTTGCTCGGAACAAGAGCCTGGGTCAGCTAGCCTCGATGACCTTGCTCGCTTCCAATGTCGCGAGCGACAAACGGAAGCCCACGACGGACAAAGACCCCATCTACCGGACGTGGATGAGTCACGAACTCGATGACTTCCCGGTTACGAACGAAGCAATCCTAAAGGCGATGGCTTAGGCGGCGCGCTTCCGGAAGTTCATCGAGACGAACTCCTCGGTGATCTCCTCTTCCATCTGGCCCCAGCGCGGATGGGCTTTGATGAAGACTTCCACCAGATGCGCGTCGAACTGGCGACCTGCGAACTGACGGAGCTCTTTATAGGCGATGTCAGCGGTGAAGCCCACGCGGTACGGGCGAGTGGTCGTCATCGCGTCGAAAGTGTCAGCGATCAAGATGATGCGCGAGATGAGCGGGATCTTGTCGCCCGCTAGGCCGAACGGATAACCTGCGCCGTCGATGCGCTCATGGTGATGGCAGATGCCCGGCACCGTGCTTTTGAAGAACGCAACCGAGGTCAGGGGCTGGATGATCTCGATCGACTTCTGGGGGTGCTCGCGCATGATTGCGGACTCTTCTGGCGTCAGGCGGCCGGGCTTGAGCAGGATGAGATCGGGGATGCCGAGCTTGCCGAGGTCGTGAAAGAGGCTCGAAATCTCCACGACGCGGACGTCGTAGTCGTTGAGGCCTGCGGCCTGCGCCAAAAGCTTGGCGTGACGGGCTACCCGGCGGCAATGGCCGTAGGTATAGGGATCGCGCTCCTTGAGCGCCATCATCAGAGTGCGGGCAACCTGGTTGGCCCAGTCGGGGATGCTGTGGTCATGCGTAGCTTTTGGCCATGGACTGCTCATTACATCCCCCATCGGCAAAATCTGCTCAGAGCTGAACGAACCCCTGAAAATAGTCGATTTATTCAGTATACTATAGGAAAGTGGCGGGGGCAAATCCGGTTACCCTTTTTGAGACACATTCCGATAGGAAGGTGTGGCCTCTCAGAAGCACCTAAAATACCTAATTATTTCAGTTTGGATAGGGTCGGGCTTGGCCGCTCCCGAGGCCTCGGCCCGAGAGGACGTGGTACCTGGGTCACGTTATACCTCCGGTCGCGCGGCCGCTCTGGGCGACGCGGGATTGCCCCTGGGAGAGAGCGGGGCGGACGGACTTTTCTACAATCCTGCGATCCTCGGCAAGATCAAGAGTCCGCAGCTCGAAGTCGGCAACGTCCAACTCAACCTGAACTCAGGCTTCCTCAGCAAGTTCGACAATGACTTCTACAAGGCCACCGATCTGACCTCGTACGGGCCTAAGCTGCAGTCGAGCCCAGGAGTCTTTCAGGGAATCGGCGGCGCTTTCCTGCCCAACTACTCGATGAAGTTCCTCTCGTTCGGCGTCCTGCTCGAGGAGCAGGTCGGAGCAAGCTACAACGCGGACGGCTCGACCCGAATTCGCAGCCAGTACCAGCTCATCCCGGCCGTGGGCACGGGTTTTCGTCTCGCGGGCGGCATCGTGCGC
>JAYVOO010000219.1:0-7334 GCA_043757905.1 Oligoflexia bacterium | reverse complement strand
GCCAGCAGACAGTTTCTCTTCCAAGGTAACGGGTTCGGCCGGGGCTGGGGAAGGAATCAAGGAGGGAGTCGTGGATGGATCCGCCGACGGCGTTGGAGAGGGCTCGGCGAGTACCAGCGTGGAAACCAGCAAAGTGGCGAGAGGCGCGAGGGCTCCGAACGCGATAAAACGGCGCAAGTCGGTCATACGAGTACTCCTGGAAAATAGGCTTCTTAAAATTTCCACAGCATGGAGCAAACAACATGCCGACTCTAACGCATTGAGCTATTGTTTGGGCGCGGAAAAATTCGGGCTGCATGTAAGTTTTTCAAGTGAAGGTTCGGTTATATTGCATGGTGTCATTTTGCCTGGCGTCTGATTCATCCAGCAATCTGCAATTGCAAAGCGCGACAGCCCGGCCGCTTGAGGTGCCTGACACCTTCCGTAGGGGGCTTTGGGTGCCCACGCACTAGAACCCAGAATGGCAAAGAACTTGCTGTAGGTCCTTTCGCAAACCTGATCGCCCTGTAGCGTTGGATCGTGCGCACTCGCGTAAATGTACCGGTTTACTTTTAGGGCGCCAGCAAGCGCAAAGTTCGAAGGAATTGGAGTTTCGATGTCCGAACAAGCCAAGTGCCGCGGTGGGATACTAGTGGTCGAGGATCAAGAAGACATTCGCGAGACGCTCAAAGACATTCTGCTTCTGGAAGGCTATCGGGTCAGCACGGCCTGTAATGGACAAGAGGCGATCGACATCCTTCATGAAGAGAAGGAGCGCTTCGGTCTCGTGCTTCTGGATCTGATGATGCCTGTCCTTTCGGGCGCCGAGTTCCTCGAGACCCGCAGGCACGATCCGGCGCTTAAGGATGTTCCGGTTCTTGTCATCTCGGCGATCGCTGATCAGAACAAGGCTGCCCTGGCTTCAGCTTTTCTGCGCAAGCCCTTCGAGCTGAACACTCTTCTTCAAGCCGTCGATCGCTATTGCGCCGAATCAGCCTGAAGAATAAGCGCTCACCTGTGCTAGGGTGGGCGGATGGCAATTCTCGTCAGCGCTAACAACCTCACCAAGGCATTTGGTGCGCGTCCCCTTTTCGACGACTTGAGCTTCACGCTTCAGGAGTCCGAGAAAGTCGGCCTGATCGGCCCGAACGGCGCCGGAAAATCCACGCTTCTCAAGCTCCTGGCCGGGCAAGCGAGCCCCGATCGCGGTACGCTTTCCACCAAACGAGGCCTCAAAGTGGGCCTGCTTGAGCAGGTGCCCGTTTTCAAGCCGGATGCCACGATCGAGAACACGGTGATCGAAGGGATAGGCGGCACAGGCCATCACGACGAATGGGACCGAATCACGCTCATTCAGGAAACGCTTTCGCGGCTTTCGCTCGATCAATTCGAGCCCTCGACCCGCATCGACACGCTTTCAGGCGGTTGGAAGAAGCGAGTAGCGCTTGCGCGCGAGCTGGTACGCCAGCCCGACCTTCTGCTACTGGACGAACCGACCAACCATCTCGACGTCGAAAGCATTCAGTGGCTCGAGCAATTCATTCGGAACTCGCGTTTCGCGACGCTGACGATTACCCATGACCGCCTCTTTCTTCAGAAGATCTGTGACCGCATTCTCGAGCTCGACCGCCACAATATCGGCGGGATCCTGAGCGTCGACGGCACGTATGCCGATTATCTCGATATTAAGGATCAAATGATCAAGGGGCAGGAGCGCCGCGAGGTCATCTTGAAAAACACGCTTCGGCGTGAGACTGAGTGGCTTAGGCGCGGCGCTAAAGCACGCACCACGAAGCAGCAGGCGAGAATCCAGCGCCACGGCGAACTTTCGAACGAAGTAGGGGAGCTCGAATACCGGAACCAGTCCAAGACCGCGCGCCTGGACTTCCAGAGCGCCGATCGCAACCCCAAGAAGCTGGTCGAGGCCAAGAGCATCTCGAAGAGCCTGGGCGGACGGAAGCTCTTCTCGAAATTCAGCGTGCTGATCACGCCGGGCACACGCATCGGGCTCTTGGGCGCGAATGGCTGCGGGAAGTCGACGCTGCTTCGGACCCTCCTTGGAGATGATCAGCCAGACGAAGGCGACGTCTTCCGTTCCGATCAGCTCAAGGTTGCCTACTTCGAACAGAACCGGGAAGCCCTCGATCCGACGCTCAGCCTTGCGAAAACTCTCTGCCCAAGCGGGGACTTCGTCGATTACCGCGGGGGGCGCGTCCATATCCGCAGCTATCTGGACCGGTTCCTTTTCACGCAGGCCCAGATGGAGATGGCCGTGGGAAAGCTCTCGGGCGGCGAGCAGAGCCGCATCCTGATCGCCAAGCTCATGCTTCAGCCCGCGAATCTGCTCGTACTCGACGAACCGACCAACGACCTCGACATGGCCACTCTCACGGTGCTCGAGGACTGCCTCAAGGAGTTCGATGGCGCGGTGCTGCTCGTGACCCACGATCGTTATTTCCTCGCGCAGGTCGCGACGAAGATTCTGGCGTTCGAACCCGGCGGCAAAACGCATTTCTTCGCGGATCTCGACCAATGGGAAACCTGGCAAGAGTCGCTTCCCAAGCCCCAGTCCGCGAAAGTCGTGAAGACGGGCGGATTGACCGCGGGCCTACTCTCATCCGGCGGTTCTGCCACTTCAAAGAAACGCCTGAGCTTCAAAGAGCAGCGCGAATACGACGGGATGGAGGCCGCGATCCATGCGGCAGAAAGCGAGCTTTCGGAGCTCGATACTGAGAGCCAGAAACCCGAGAACTCGACGAACGCGAAGAAGCTAAGCGAGATCACTCTGCGGATGACGGCGCTTCAATCCACGATCGAAACGCTCTATGGCCGCTGGGCCGAACTGCAGGAAAAAGTGAGCGGCACTTAAAGATCCTAGAGTCTGAATCGCTACCTGAGATCAGTCGAAACAGGTCTTGGCTAGTCTTTTCCTGGGGTGATTTCTAATTTTCTTTCGGTTTCTTTTCTTGACCGCACTGCTATGTGCCTTTAGCTTCAAATAAGCAGTCGATTTGAATCGGCTATTTTTACGCAACTCCGTTGATTCCCTAGGTTCTTATCAACTAGTGAAATCTCAATAGTGAAAGGGTTAATCATGATCATGAAACGCGTTCTCCTCAACCTGGCTCTCGGATTGGTTTTTGTCGGTCTTTCCAGCTGCGCTTCGACCGGCGCCAACACCACGACCGGCTACGCCGCTATCTCCGTCTTCAAGGAAGCCGGAATGGCGACCAACGCTGCTGGCGCTTCGAAGACCGGCAAGGCTTGCACCCAGAACATTCTTGGATTCTTCGCCAGCGGCGACAACTCCATTGAAGCCGCGAAGAAGAACGGTGGCATCAGCACCGTCGCCAGCGTCGACTACGACATCTTCCGCGTCCTCGGCTTCTACGGCACCGCTTGCACGATCGTTAAGGGCAACTAAGCCTTTCGAACTCCACGATTTGATTCGTATGAGCGCGCGGTACCTGTTTCAGGTCCCGCGCGTTTTTTTTTGGCTTTGAGCGAATATGATTATCTGTAGAATAATGTCCTGGGGCATGAAGCCCAAAGGGCGATGCCGCCCTCTTTCCCATTGAAATCAAGGACTAGATCTCTTCCATGCCCATCCCATCTCGCATCCCCCTCTTGGTTTTGCTGCTCTCCAGCCTGGCCGTCGAAGTCCAAGCGTTCAGCGCCAAAAATCCGCCCGCCGCGCCGCTCGTTTCCGCTGACTCGCCGCTTTCAGCCTTGCCGGGGGAACTGCCCGAGACCTCAGTCGCCCTAAGCGAAGTCCAGCGCGCCAACAAATCGGGTTTCGAGCTCGAATCGGCCGAGACTCGCGAGCATCTCATGCTCCAGGCGAAGAGCTTCGCCCGGATTTCCAAGGGCCAGGCGTCGGACGCCGACGTAGCCAGGTTCGCCAAATTTTGCGCCACGAACCCAGGTTCTCCGTTCTGTGCCTTCGCGGCCGACCCGGATTTCGGCGAGCTCAACATCCATCGGCTGCCGCACAAGTTCCACACTTCGCTCGCGCGCAAGTTCATCTCGTCGGTCGTCGCGGCCATCAAGAGAGGCGACACCGATTTTCTCAGGACCGTGCCCGATCCCGCGCTTCGCGAAGGCTTCAAGCGCATCACTTCCTACTCTACGGTGGAGACGCTCGCGAACCGGGTGATCGCTTCGACGGATGCCTGCCGTGCACCCCAGATCGCGGTCGCGCTGGGCACGAAGGCTGAGGAGTTCTTTCCCGAAGTCGGGATGCGAAAGAAGGCCGTCCAGCTTTATGAGAAAGTCGCCAGCTGCGGCGAAACCGACGCCTCCGCACGGGCGAGCTACCGCGGTGCGCTCCTCAATATTTGGGACGACAACTGTAAGGCCGCTTTGCCTGCCCTCGACCGCCTGATCGCGAAATCCGCCGCTAGCCCCGTCATGAGCTACCAGGATTACCGCTCGCGCGTGCTCTTCTGGAAGAACCGATGCGAAACCGGGTCGGAAGGGGAGGGTGCGCCCGCCCGCCTTGAGCTACTGCAGAAGTTCCCATTCACCGTCCATAATCTTCTCGTGAACCAGCCCGATCTCGAGCAAATCAAGCAGCTCGCGCCGTCCAAATCCGACACGATGATCCGTCTCAGAAGCTCGAAGTCTCCCGTGGCCAACCAGAAGATCCTTGCAGTCGAGACTCTGCAGGCCGCCGACGAGGACGGAGTCGCGCGCAAAGCGCTTTCCGATCTTGTGGCCGAGTCCGACGCACTTGAGCCTGAAGTTAGGCTCTATATCGCCGTCCTGCTGGGACGCGCCGAGGATCATATCCCGAAGTTCCGTCTCTTGGGCGCGCTTTTCCGAGAGAAGCCGAGCCTGATCTCACGCTCGACGCTTGAGCTTTTTTATCCTTTCCGCGAGTTCAAGCAGCACCTTCCGGCCCGTACCCTGGTCAACGACATCCTGCTGCTCTCGCTGATCCGCCAGGAGAGCGCTTTCAACTTAAAGGCCCGAAGCCCGGCCGGCGCGATGGGGCTCATGCAGCTCATGCCCCGCACGGCCCGCAAATTTGGCCATTTCCGCACCAAGTGGGACCTTTTCCAGCCCGAAGCCAACGTGCGAATCGGCGCGCGTTTCTTCTCGTACCTGATTGAGCGCTATTCTGGCGACGTGGAGCTCGCGCTCGCGGCTTACAACGCAGGCCCTTCGCGCGTCGACGAGTGGCAGCGGCGGTACCCGGTCAGCTCGCGTATGCTCTTTCTCGATTTGATCCCATTTAAGGAGACGCGCGAGTACGTCGCCTCGATCGCCCGGAACTACTACTGGTACACGGCGCTCTATTCCGAGAGTGCGGCGCTTGGCCAGGCAGGGGTCAAAGACGAGCTCTACAACAAGGATCTTTCCAAGGTGTTTCGCGTCTTCTCGCTGAGTCAGTAAAGTCGTGATACCACCGGGGGCATGAGTTCCCTGCTATCCGCCGACTCCTTGCTTGCCCTGCTTACTCTGACTTCGCTTGAGATCGTGCTCGGGCTGGACAATATCGTCTTTCTTACGATCCTCGTGGGTAGGGTGGAGCCTGCGCTCCAGGACCGCGCGCGCAAGCTCGGTATTTCGGGCGCACTCGTCATGCGGCTTGGATTGCTCTTCTCGATCACCTGGGTGATGGGCCTGACGGAGCCGCTTTTCTCGCTATTCGGTAAAGAACTTTCAGGCCGTGATCTGATTCTCATCGCGGGCGGCGCGTTCCTGATCGCGAAAGCCACCTGGGAGATCCACGAAAAGCTGGAAAGCGGGCCAGACGAGGAAGAGACCACCAGCGCCGGAAACAAAGCCAAGCGGGGGCGCTTCGTGCTCGTGATCCTACAGATCATGGTCATCGACATCGTCTTCTCGCTCGACTCGGTCATCACCGCGGTCGGCATGGCCCAGGAGCTCGCGATCATGGTGATCGCCATGGTTCTGGCCGTCGGCGTGATGTTCTTCTCCTCGGCCGGCATCGGCCGCATCGTCAATCGCCACCCGACGATCAAGATGCTCGCGCTCTCGTTCCTGATCCTGATCGGCGTGACTTTGCTGATGGAAGGCTTCGGCGCGCACGTGAACAAGGGCTACATCTACTTCGCGATGGGCTTCTCGCTCGTGATGGAGACGATCAACATCAACTTCCGCAAGAAGGGCCGGCGGCCGGTCAAGTTGCGGGAGCCGGGGGTCTAAGCTAGATCGCCGGTGCTCCGGGCTGGCTCTCGCTGCATTCGGTGATGCCACGGCGCTTGAGGGCGCCTGCGAGATTTGCGCGGAACTCCGTGTACTTTCCTTTGTTGGCCTTGCCGCCCTTGAGCGTCGTTTGCGTCACGCTCCAGTAGCGCTGCGCGACCTGGAGCGCCGTCGGCTTAGAGTCCCAGAGCACGTTCATCGTGATCAGGCCGCACTCTAGGTTCTTCATGTCGTTGTATACTTCGTTGGCGTCTTTGAAGTCGCAGCCCTTCTGACGGTCGTCATAGGACATCGAAAGCAAGCCTGCGCTTACTTGGCTGCTCCCGTTGTTGGCCGCGAATTTCTCGACCAGATAGTCCGAGGACTTCAACCCGGATTCCGTGCGTGCGATGCCCTCAAGCCAGGCCGACCAGAACTTGGCTTTCTTCTCTGCGTCGAATTTCGGGAACGCCGAGCAGATGCCAGCCATTTTCGCCGCATCGGCATTCATGAGCTTGTCTTTGTAGCGAGGCGTCTTGACCAGGTTCTGGATCAGCGTGTCCCACTCGGGTTTGAATGGCTTCTTGTTACTCTCGCCGGGTGCGATCTCGGTGTTCATGGGGTCGGCGGGGCCCCCTTTCAAGTCCTCGTCAGCGTGGGCCTTGTCGCGGGTCTCACGTTCTTCATAGCGGACGGGCGCCGCGGGAGGCTTCCATTCCCCGGCTTCTCGATGTTCGGATCCGGCGAGGGCTTTTGAGCAGCCGGGGCTCAGGTACTCGGCGGCATTAATCAAGGACTCGGCGCTTTCCTTCTTACCGATCAGAACCTCGGCCTGCCGAATGAGGTCCTGAGCGAGGATCGTCTTTTCGCCGTCCGTCCGCGCCCGATCGGTGGCGGTCGCCGCACCGGCGGAATGACTGAAGCACACCCCGATTGCGAGCGCGAGCGCTGCCAAGCCCGTGAGCTGATTGAATGCTGTTCTCCCCATCTTTTGATTTTCGCATGCTTTTCGGGTGGCTGCGAGAGTGCCGGGCCAGACACAGGACAACGTTGTGCCCATCAAAAGCCGTATACAGAGGCTGAGCGGGACGGGCGCGCGGACTTCCGGTGAAATCAGATAGACATCATTTCCAGCTTGCAGGGTTCGAGCGGATTGTGGCATGACTTGTTGCGTTAATATAGGTTTTTCTTAGCTGGGAGGC
>JAYVOO010000218.1:0-2016 GCA_043757905.1 Oligoflexia bacterium | reverse complement strand
CTTTCGCCAGACTCTCGCCCCAGATTTGAACGAACCAGCTGCCGATCGATTTCAAGCGGGTCGAGTACGGCATGCAGACATGAATGGGACGTTGATCGAAATGACGGATCAACTCGTGGCCAATCACGAAAAGCGGGTTCTTCTCGACCGGGGTCTTTTCGATGTAATCGCGGACTTGCTTGGCGCCCAGCAGGAAACTCGAGACCGAGAGGCCGGAGAGCGCGGCGGCAAACAAGCCGACCGGCGTGAAGATGCTGAAGCGTCCGCCGACGGAGGGCGCGATATGGAGGGTGGAGATGCCTTCCTTTTTGGCGAAAGCCTTGAGATCGCCCTTGGCCGGATCGGTGATGGCGACGATGTGGCTCGTGAGCCGCTCCTTGCCGAGCCATTCGATCGAGAGGAGGAACTGCGCCATCGTCTCGAACGTCGAACCTGACTTGGCCACGACGCAGACGAGGGTGGTCTCGGGCTTCAGGCCTGCGAGCGTCGACTTCCAGTCGAGCGGGTCCGGATTTTCCATGAAGTGAAAGCGGATGCCTTTCTGGCAGCGGTCCTCGAGGGTCGAGAGCAGGCTGATCGGGCCGAGCGCGCTTCCTCCGATTCCGAGAAAGAGGCAATCCGTAAATAGGTTTTTCTTGAGGATCTCGCGCGCGAGCGCTTCGCTTTCGGCGGCCTGCGAGATCTCGTTCTTGATTGGAGTATCGTAGAATCCGATCTCGCCGGATTCGAAGCGGGCCTTCAGTTTGGACCAGGCGTCGGCAAGCACTCCGGCGTTGGGCACGGTACTGCGCTGGGCGCCAGGACCTGGGGCGACGGCGACCAGGTTGGTCCAGTCGATCGTGATCGGGGCGGAGCCTAAGCGGGATGCGGTGACGCTCATGCGATGAACTATCCTTTGGGTTGGAGGGTGTTAATTAGGTTTCTGGAAATGACAAGTCTTTGAACCTGGTTAGTGCCTTCGACGATCTGGCCGACCTTGGCTTCGCGCATGAAGCGCTCGACTGGGAAGTCTTGCGTGTAACCTGAGCCGCCGAGCACCTGGACCGCATCCGTGGTCACCCGCATCGCCATGTCGGTGGCGGCAAGCTTGGCCATGGCGGCTTCCGTCGCGAAGGGCTTGCCGTTGTCTTTAAGCCAAGCCGCGCGCTGGACGAGGAGTTTCGCGGAGTCAAAGGCGGTGGCCATGTCCGCAAGCATGAAGCCGATTCCTTGGAATTCGGCGATGGGCTTGCCGAATTGCTCGCGCTGGGAGGCATGGTTCATCGCGACTTCCATAGCGGAGCGGGCGCAGCCGAGGGCGGATGCCGCAATCGTGATTCGTCCGCTGTCGAGCGCGGCCATGGCAACCTTGAAGCCCGCACCTTCCTTGCCGATCAGGTTGTCGCGCGGGATTTTAACGTCGTTTAAGATGAGCTCCATCGTATGCGAGATATGGCAGCCCATCTTGCGCTCGCGCTTGCCGAGCGTGAAGCCGGGCATGCCTTTTTCCAGAATGAACGCCGAGACGCCTCGGGCGCCCGGGCCGCCCGTGCGCGCCATCAGGATGAGCGTGTCGGCGCTATCGCCCTGGGTCGTCCACTGCTTGGTGCCGTTGACGACGTAATGATCGCCTTGGAGCTTGGCCGAACAGCGCAAGCTCGCGGCGTCTGAGCCCGAGCCCGCTTCCGAGAGGCTGAAGGCGCCGAGGGCCTTGCCGCTCGCGAGCGGCGGGATGAACTTCTTCTTTTGTGCGTCGTTTCCGAAGAGATGGATCGCGATCTGCGGCAGGCCGGTCACGGCGACGGTAATCGCGTAAGCGGTGCTGACGGCTGCGAGCTCTTCAATGACGGTGATATATTCCTGGTACCCGAGTCCGGCTCCTCCCAGCTCCTCGGGGATTGGCACGCCAGTCAGGCCCAGCTCGCCCAGCTTGGCGATGATCTCGGGGCGGAAGGTCTCGGTGCGCTCGTCCTCTTCAATGAGGGGGGCAAGCTCCTTCTGGGCGAACTTGCGCGCGAGTGATCGAAGCTCCTGCTG
>JAYVOO010000217.1:0-7346 GCA_043757905.1 Oligoflexia bacterium | reverse complement strand
TGCCTGTGAGCGAAGGCTCTTTCCAAAGCAAACCTGAGCAAGTCCGTATCCGTCACCACTGCGTCGAGTTGACCTTGAGTTCCGGATGAGAAACTTGCAGATCATAGCGCACAGGCGTTCCACAAGCAGATGTCACGCTCAGGGAATAACGAAGGAATCACAACGCAGTCGAGGGCTGCCTCTTTCGTGAAGCCGTAACCCTTTCCCCCGATCCCGCTGGGACGGCGGAGAGCATGAAACCTGAACGCATGCAGGCGGTAGTGATCGGGGGAGGGGTGATCGGATGCGCCGCCAGCCGTGCGCTCGCAGCGAGGAGGATCCTTCCGTGGGTCCTCGAACAGGGCCCGCGCATCGCCGAAGGAGTCACCAGCAGGAACAGCGGGGTCATTCATGCGGGCCTTTATTATAAGGTGGGGTCCCTGAAGTCCAAGACATGCATCCGGGGCAAGGACATGCTGGTTGAGTGGTGCGGGAAGAACCAGGTTCCTCATCGGATCGTGGGGAAGTGGATCGTGGGCGTCCGTGACGAGGAGGCCGAGCTCGAAGCCCTTTTGGCGAATGCGGTCGCCTGCGGGGCTTCGGGAGTCCGGAGGGCGACGCTTCATGAGCTTCGGGAAGCCATTCCTGGCACCCCCAGTGAAGTTGCCCTGTTCTCGGCTGAAACCGGCATCGTGGATCCCTTCGAGCTTTGCGTTTCTTTGCGGAAGTCGGCGGAGAATTTGGGAGCCCAGTTTCTAATGGATACAAAGGTCCAGGGCCTGGAGGCTCTGCCCAGCGGAGGGTACCAGGTGCAGACCTCGCGAGGCGCGATCGAGGCGGAAATCGTCGTGAACGCCGGCGGATTATTCTCGGATGAGATCGCGAGCTTGGCAGGCATCCCTGGTTTTGCCCTCTTCCCCTGCCGAGGAGATTATTTTCGCCTCTCCTCCCGGCTCCGTTTCACCCAGCTAATCTACCCTATTAAGAAGAGAGGATCGCCGGGGCTGGGGATCCACCTGACGGTGGGCTTGAACGGCGAGTGCCGACTCGGACCTGACGCCGAGTACGTCTCTTCCAAGGAGGATTTCAGCAGCCGCGAAGGGAAGCTCGACTCGTTCTTCGAGGCCGCGCGCCGCTACCTGCCTGGCTTGCGACGAGAGGATCTGCGCTATGATTCATGCGGGATCAGGCCGAAACTCAGGGGTCCGGGCGATCCCGAAGAGCTGGATTTCATCGTTTCCCAATGCCGTCCGGGGCTGGTCAACATGATCGGGATCGAATCGCCCGGCCTGACTGCGGCGCTGGCCCTGGCTGAACATGCGGTCGGGCTCCTTTGATTACGGAGGCTAGAACGCGGGCCGGCTTGGTCCGAGGTCAGCCGTCGGTGCTGGTTGAGATCGGAGGCTCGGCAGGCCCAATTTTTAGCGCCTTCGCCAGAGCGTGAGCAGCCCCGCGCTCTCGACCGGCGTGTAGCCCTGCGAAAGCTCGCGGAACAAGATTTTAAGATTGTTGATCCTCTCCATGCGCATGAACGACTCCAAATGGAGGCTCCCCAGGAGCGCGGGCGCGTTGGGGTCGAAGAGCTCGTCCACCTGCGGGGCAAGCATGTCGACATCTGCAAACATGTACTCGGGATTGAGGCGATGGAACGCTGCGCGCACGTTGCGCGTTTCCATATCCGACATCATGTAGGTCATCAGCTCGTTGCCTGGCAGCGAACTGTAAGAGCGCGCGAGCGGAAAAAGTAATGCCTCGAATTTCGAGAAGAGCACGAATGTTTCTCCATGCTTGTGCTTGGAGATCAGATCCAGGCTCGCGCGTACCGGTGCTTCGGGTATGCTGGTAGTAATCGGCGCTCCGAGCAGCGACCATGTCCGGTTGTCCAGTCTCGATAAACTTTCAAGGTACTCGCGCTTGCTTTCCAGGTGAAGGTCGTACTGCCAAAGCAGCAAGGCGAGTAGGATCGCAGTTCCCAACCGCTCGATCCACGGGCGCCACGCGGGTCGGGGCAGGGCCCCCAGTCCCAGTTCGAGCCCGAGGACAATCGTGATCAGGAGGATCGGCGAGATTGAGACGAAGTGGTTCCAGCTCGTGCCCCAAACCCAGTAGGTGAGGATCAGCGCCGAATAAAAAGCGCTGCTCAGGAAGACTTTGTAACGGCTCGAATCTAGCCGGTCAGCGACTTGGCTCAGTGACGTGAAGCCCGCGAACAGCACCGTAAAGTAAAGCGCCATCTTCTTTGGACTTAGCACCGGCGAGAAGAAGCCGCCGAGATAGAGGCTTACCACGCCGTCGGTGCCTTGCCGCAGCAGCTTCCAAGCGGCAAGATGCAAGAGCGCAAAGCCTAGAGAAATGGCGACTTCGAATCGGAGCAAGCGTGGCTTCGACCGGGTGGATGCGTTTAGAAGGAGCCCGAAGAGCATGCCGGCGTAGCAAAAAGCCCCGAACTCGGGATTGAGCACGAATGTCGCTAAGCTCGCGACGTGCGCAATGGACAACCTGAGCGGGGTTTCGCGGCGGAAGTATCGCAACAGTCCGAAAAAGACGAAGACGTCGAAGAAATGCCTAAGTGGGCTTAGGCCCGGGCCGAAGGTCAGGTATTCGTAGCGAGTCGAATACAGGAAGGCCAGAAACGAAGCGCACCCGCACGCGACGAGTGAGAGGCTGCCAGTCAGCCCATAGAGCCCCGCCGCGAAAATTGGGAAAAAAAGCAGAAAGAAGATGGGAAAAGTACGAAAGTAACTCTCCAGCGTGAACTCGCCGTAGATTGCTCTGGCCAGCCAGCCATGGAGGGCCCCCGTGGCCAAGCCATACTGGAAGAAGATCTTTTTCCAGCCATATCCATTTAGCAATTTGCTAATCGGACCGTAGGCAAAGTTGTGGTGATGCAGGATCCAGCGGCTCATGACTTGCTGGAGGAGCCATGGATTGAACTGCTTTAGGAACGCGGCCTGAGCGGGACCAAGGGGCGTCAGCTTGAGCGCTTCGCGCCTTCGAGTGGCCTCAGCGAAGCGAGCTACAGCCTGCGGGTCATACGCTACGGTCTCGATCAATCGGGTTAGTAAGGCCTGGGTCAGGGGCCCACGCGAGACCATTATCCCGAGGAACTCGTCAAAGTAGAGGAACTCGCGATGCTCCTTGGCAAGCCTACGTGCCGCCTCCGGATCGCGCACCACAAGCGCGGGTCGGAGCACATGGGTCGGAATGTCCCTCGCGCTGGCGATATGCACTCCGGTTTGGGGGATACGGTTGAGCGCATCGAGCGAGTCGACGTGGGTATCGCCGACCTTTACCATGGAAGGAAGGTTCAAGAACTCATTGAAGAACGGATCCTCCAGCCGGCTCAGAGGGAGGTAGATCCTGGTGTATTGGACTCCTACTGCCAAGAGTACTGCGAGCAAGAATAGTTGAAGCGCTCCTCTAAGATGCCCTGGCGGCACCAACGTTCCGGCGGTTTGAGGCCGGTTCTCAAGCTTCGGATCAGGTGATTTATGGCGTCTTGATTGCCAAGCATTGAATAACAAGATCAGGCCGAAAAGCATGCAAGTGTTTGCCATGAACCCGTACAGCTGTTCGCGCTTGCCATAGTAATAGGCTGCTTTCACGAACTCGTAGGCGCCTATGCCGCTTTCGGGGCCTCCCAAGGCTCTGCGCACGCAGAGCGTGATGATCCAGTTTAGGCCAAGGTACGCGAGCGCAGGGAGGCCCAGGAGAGAAATTGCTCGGGGAGCCGTTCTGAAAATCATGTGGGGCGATGATTACCTCGGAATTGAGAAGGAATGCAGAGAATTCAGGGTGGCCTGGCCGCGCTCATTTTTTTATTGCCGCTTGAGTTCCGGTGCGCCATATTCGGCCGACAGTAACCCTACCGGCTTGGTACCGAGACGACGAATGAAATTCGAAGAGTATTCCCGTACGTTTCTGCACTTTCACGAAGAGGAGATTCCTAGCCTCCTATTAAAGCACCTCCCTACGGAAACTGACTTCAGTCTAGCCGACCTTGGCGCCGGTGACGGTGTTTTCCTGGTCTCGCTTCAGCGGGCGGGACTGCTTAAGCGTGCATCTAGCGTGTTGGCGGTGGACTTAGCCGAAGAGCGGTGCGAACGCCTGCGCCAATGTTCGGACATCGAGGTGATCTGCTCTGATGTGACGGATATCCCTCAGGTCAAGAACGACAGGTTTGATTTCGTGATCAGTACTCAAGTGATCGAGCATGTCGAAGAGCAGAAGTTCCTTCGCGAAATCGACCGGGTGATGCGACCAGGCGGCACTCTCTATATCGCATCGCTTATCAGCTCGCTTGGTCGCGATTCCCGTTTCATGCTCAAGTATGGTTGGCGCTATGGCTGGAGGTTTTATAGGCGTGTTCCTGGTCGGTGGTTCGTCGACCCTACCCATCTGCGCGAATATGATTCCGAGGAACAATTCGTGGGTGTCATCCGAGAGGCGGGCTTTCAGATACTCGAGGTCAAGCTGACCCCGCTCAAGCGCTCGATCGTCGACTTTCTGCTCCGCCGCGTGATCGTACCGATCTGCAATCCGAAGGATGTGAACGGAGTTTTCCTTCGGCATCCCTGGCTGAACTGGATCCGTCAGCGCTTTCAACTTCGCGCGCCGGGGTACTTCATCGTGGAGGCCATCGTGAAAAAACCGTCCGGCCACGAGGTAAGAGCTACGCCGCGCGCAGGCGCCGCAGGCAGACCACTCTCGGCGAACTTCTCGGCGTGAGAGCGTATATCTCAGGATTGCGCGAACCCAGGCATCTGGAGAAACTCTACCGCTTCATCTTCGCTTTGGGAGTCTTGTGCATCGGTTATACCTACCTCTACAATCTGGTCGCGCCCTACTTTCTAAGCTCGAAGCTCACTGATTTCAACAACTGGGCGGTGCCAATTTACTTTCCTGACAAGCGTAATGAGATCTTCGCCTATACGGGCGTGATTATCTTGCTCTTCGCGTATTTCCTGGCAACGACTCAGCTGATTCGTCAGCATCAGGCCAAGTGGCTCGAGGGCTTCGATGTCTCGCGCGTAGGCAAGCCGGTGCTAATTGGAACTTTCGCGTTAGCTCTTCTGGTCAACACGGCACCCGTCCTCCTTGAGTTCCAACCCGGCGCCGGGCGCTGGCAGCACGCGGCAGTTCCGCTTCTCTGGCTCGCGGTGCTGCTGCTGCCCGTTCGGAAGTCCGTGGCGAGGTTTGTGGAGCGATATTGTTTGGCTTTCCATAAGCAACCTTGGCTGTATCGTGGGTTGATCGCTCTCGCTGTGTTCCAGCTTCTTGCTTCGGTTTTCCCGCTCGTCACTGGCAGGCTCAAGATGATCAACGAGTTTCTGGATATACCCGAGAGGACAATCCTAAGTTCGGGCAAACAGGTCGATGTCGGCCGTTACCTGATTGAGCATGATCTCACAGGGCTCTCGAAATATGACGTGGACACGGACACCCTGCCACCCGGGCGACTACCAGCGATCAAGCTGGTGATGACGCCGCGACTTCAATCGTTCCTGGATCACTCGAAGTCCAAGTTTGAATTTGACCGCGGGGCGGGGATGCTCTCGATCAATGGCAGCTTCGGTGCCGTCGAACGCGAGGCTTTGCTGGACTTGGTCAGCGGCGCCAAGGAACGCAAGAGCGTGCTGGGACTCGTGGACCAGGTAGCCCAGAAAGAGCACGCGGACAAAACGCGCATCCTGACGGCCGAGGAGCGCGAGTTTATCGAAAAGAATACCCTCGAGCTCAACTGGCAGATGCTCAATCGATGGGTAATCCATCACCACAACTTTGTGCTGGGACCGATCAACGAGTACTCGCTCGGCAAGCCCTTCGCGGAAATCTATGCGCAGTATGGCCGCCTGAACATAGTGGTCATGACTTTCTTGCTTAAGCTGGCGGGAGGCATTAGCTACCAGAACTACTTCGGCGTCTGGTATGCGATCTTCGCCATCTATTACCTGCTTTTCCTGGGCCTGCTCTTCTACCTTTTTAGTAGTCTGCGACAGGTGGCGGTCCTCTTTACCGTCGCCGTCTCCATGTTGGGCCTACTCGGCTTCCAGATTCTTTTCTTAGGACCGGGACTGAATCCGATCCGCCACTTTCTTGACCTGTTCTTGATCTGGCTTCTGCATCGTTACCTGACTACGCGTCAGTACGCCTTCCTGGCGGGCGCCGGTCTTTGCGTCACGCTGAGCATCCTCAACAATGTGCAGGTTGGGCTATGCTGCCTCGTCGCGCTTGTGGGCATGCTCTGCTTTCGGAGTTGGGCCGAACGCCAATGGCCACGAATTCCGGTGCTTCTGATTCTGGCGGCCTCGGTCGCTCTTTCCACGCTCGCGGCCAAGTGGACTCAGTCGGGTTTCGACCCGGTTTTTAATTATTATGCCTCGGGCATTTCGGGCTATCCCCAGTCCAGATCGCTTCTCTGGCCGTTCCTGATCGCCTCGCTCTTTTCATACTGGGTGCTTTTCGCCCCTGAGCTCAAGGATCGGGTGCTCCGGGACACAACCCTTTTTGTGGTGATCTTCGCTCAGACAATGTTTGTCTATTGCATCTGGGGTGGGACCAAGTTTCATGTTTTGAACCTGGCGACAGTGTTTGTCTTGGCGTTCGGCTTGGTCGGCAAGCTCGTCTTGGACGAGACTCGCATGCCAGCGCTCTTCAAGCCTGTGGCCATTCTCTCTTCATTCGCGGTTTTCGGATATTCCCTACAGCATTTTTATCATGAGAAAGCCGAGTATTACGACGTTTTTAAGACGCATCCCACCTTCAACTGGGACTTGAAGCGGGCGAAGTTTGAATCGACGATGGACCCAAAGTATTTCGCGAATGGGATCGCGCTGATCCAGAAGCATGTTCCCACTGAGCGCGGTATCTTCATTCTCTCCCGATATGACACTTTCCTGCCGTTTCTGGCAGAAAAGTATAGCGCGATGCCGTTCTTCGATATGGCGTGGTTTCTTCTCACGCCAAAAGAGGTCGGAATGGCTGTGGATCGCATTCGCCAGGCAAAGCCCGAGACTCTTTTTGTCGACAACCAGTTCGATCGTCCGCTCAATGTCGAGCTTGTTCGCCCGCATTCACCGCTCTTGGGTTCCCTCTATGAGGAGACTTATGCCCGGGCGGGTCGGCTTAAAGTGCTTCGCGATGTCTTCGATGCAATACGCGATGACTACGAACCCGTAGAAAAAGGTCTGCTGATCACGGCCTATCGGAGAAGATCAGCGTCCAATTGAGCGGCTTATGGAGACTTTTGGGGGCGTGCTTTGGTCACATTTCTGATTCCGCGCATGCCGACGTTTGGCCCAGATCATCATGTGATCGTATAGCCAGCCGGGCATAAGCGAAAAGATTGTCCAAAGGGTGCCCGAAAT
>JAYVOO010000216.1:0-2028 GCA_043757905.1 Oligoflexia bacterium | reverse complement strand
GCCGGCTACCCCGGTAAAGGTCCGCGTTGACTTGGTGGAACTCGGTAATTCCAGCCGTTTCTATTGGGTTTGAGGCGTAAGCGCCGGAACCCGAAGTGTTCGCGAGCACGAGAACGATCGTGAAAAGAATTGAGTGTTTCATGTCTGAATCTCCTCTTTCGAGATGAGCATTGAGCAATCGCCATGCCCGCTCAGGGCCGTTATAAGGATAGCGGAACCCAGGCGGGGCAGAAGGACCCCCAGTAGAAGCCCTGAATCGTCAGTCCCACAGGGTGGGTGAAATGTAACGAGTTGATTGTGTAGAAGCGCGGACTGCTTACTTCCGCGAGTGGCCGTCTAGCCGCTTCGTCAGCCGGTATTCGAGATGGAGCCAGATAATCTTGCAGTAAATCATCAGGAAGCTCCCGACGAGGATAAATTCCAGCAGCGGGAACGCGACGAGCAGGCCGATCTCCACGTTCATGAACTTGAGAGCGACCGTGGGCGGGATCGTGAGCGCAGCGGTCAGCATGAATCCGGCAGCCATCGCGCCCATGTAGAAGCCCGGCTCGGGATGCAGATCGTAGTCGCAGACCGGGCAACGTTTGCGGATTCCGAAGATGCCTTCACGGACCTTGCCCTTCCGGCAGGCTGGGCAAAGCGCTTTCAAGATTGAGCCGATTCGATTTGCCATTATTCCGAGATCTCCGCAAGCACCCAGCCCATCCGGGCTTTCAGAATCCCGCGCAGCTCGTCCCAGATCCGAGTGAGCTGGCCAATCTCTTTTGTCAGCTCTTCTTTCACGGTGAAGGGCAGGGCGTCTACGTGCGCGAGCTTGAGCCTGAGCTCGTGGATGCGGTTGAACGCGCCTAGAATCAAGGCCTCGATCTCGGGATGGATCTTGGAGAGAGTCGTTTCATCCACGCCGAAGAAACGCAAGATGAGCGCATCTCGGAAGGGGTCCCGCGTCCGGTACTTCGAGTAACTCTCGATCATCTCATCGGACTTGCGGTGGAGCAGGTCGATGATCCGGTAGACTTCCGAGCATTGGAGAAAAAGCGCATGCTCGGTTTCGGATGCGATCGAGATCTCTTGCGAAGGGTGGAGCGGGATGCCGAGCAAGCCCGCGCCCAGGGAGAAACGCGCCGGGAAGTTCCCGGCCGGCAGCTTCTTTTTCAAGCTTTGCGGATCGGCAGGAGCGCATGCAGGCGCGGTTCGCGGAGATAGAGCCCCAACCAGATCACGAGCCCGATCACGATTTGGGCGACCGGCGGCTCGCCGACTCTCAGATGGGTGATGATTGTGCCACCCATATAACCGGTAAAGAGCACGGCTCCCAGCACTGACGTGGCGGGAAAAAGGTAGATGACGATGCAGAGGACCTCGATGATGCCAAGAGTCGTCAGTAGAGATTCGGGAATCCCCAGGTGCTCCATCCCCTGCATGACTTCGGGGCCTCTCATGAATTTCATGGATGCGCTCATCAAGAAAGGGAGCACTGCGATTCCGGAGATCACGCGTCCGGCCAAAGTGAGTTTCTTGTTCTGGATCATTGGGTTCTCCTTATCAGGGATTCAGCTTTAAATAAGAATCAGGGAGTCGGGCGTTTGAGTCAAGATTTTGGTTGATTCAGACCGAGCTTCGTAGTGAGTTGGGGGCGTGTGGGCTCGCAACGAAGATCGCGCTTTACTCGAAGCTGATTCGCGGGCGCAAGCAGATGGCCTGCGCTCGGCTCTCGCGGTCGTGATCCGGATCGAGGGATCCTCGTACCGCCGCCCCGGCGCTAAGATGCTGATCGCGGAGGACGGCGTGATCTCGGGCGCTGTCAGCGGCGGCTGTCTGGAGCGGGATCTCATTCAGCGCGCCATTAGGGTGCTCGCAACCGGGAAGTCCGAGCGCGTGATCTACGATACCCGCCTGGATTCGGAGGACAGAGACGACGAGGATTCCGATGCCGCCCCCTCCGTCGTGCGCAAAGTGAACACAAGCCTCGGCTGCGAGGGAGTGATCGAGATCCTCATCGATCCGAATCCGCGTCCTTGGCTGGAT
>JAYVOO010000215.1:0-7411 GCA_043757905.1 Oligoflexia bacterium | reverse complement strand
AATATGAAGCTCTCTTGACCCATACTTGTAGAAGTTGTCTGTGTACCAGGCGTGGCTCTCGTTCAGCGGGTCATCCAGAGCCGTCAGGATCTTCAAATCCAACGGCCCCTTTTTCCTGGCTTCCACGATCCAATAACCCAGCGGCTTGTTGGCGCCGGCATGAAGATCCGCGTAAGCGGTGGGAGAAACCGTTTTCAGGAACGAGTCCATCGTCAGATTGCGCTCCCAAATTGTTCGCTTGAACGGATCCTTGGGAATCCAGCTCTTGCCCGTGGCTTTCTCTTTCTCCTTCGTCAGTTCGATCAACTTCTCGCGGAAGCCCGCGTGCACGAATGTGCTCTTCGAGCAGGTCCGGATGCCGGCGATGGTCGCCTGCGCCGGCGACGCCTTCGAAAGATTCAGGAACGCGAGTTTCACCGGAATACTCGAGCAAGGGTTGTCGTAGGTCGAGAGCGTCGACTTCAACAGTGCGTCGAGTACCTTCGTACTCTCGCCGATATCCCTGGGAGGAGAGAGCAGGAGAAGCCGGCCGTCGAATTGGGGGCGGAGCGACTTCGGCATACGCGCGGCGACGATCGCAGCAATGACCGCGCCGTAGCTTTGTCCGGCGATACTGAAGTTCTTCACGCGATCCGACCCCAGATATTGAACTATGACCCGGGCGATTTCCGCGATCGCATCGCCTTCCTGCTCGCGAAGGCCCGTCTCCATCTTGGGGACGAAGCCGGCAAATTGGCCGCTCCACGGGTTCGCGACCAGCAGCACGTGGTTTCCCGAGGCGTACAGTTGCTCCTGCAGCCTGAGGGCGTTGGCGTTCTTGGAGTCCTGAAACATGCCAGGAATCAGCAGGATGAAAGGGCGCTTGCCTTCGCTGGCCGGCCGGGCTGAGAGCATCACGCTGACCGGCCCCTTGAATCCCGTGGCTTTGGTGATGACCAGCTCCTCGGCATGAATCGGGTCAGCCTTCGTCCGTTCCTGCAGCCCGCCCCAGACACTGCTGACATATCCGTCATCGAGTCGGATCGACATTCCCTCGAGGGCCACGATCCGGGAGATCTCGGAAAGCGTCCAGTCAGCTCTCGCTGATCGCGCAGAGAGCGCTCCAACGAGGGCTAACGCGAACGCTGACATCAAAAGGGCTTGAGCCGGAGCGAATGGTCTCTTCATGAATTCTTTCCTATCCGTGGATTCCGCGTCCGGCAGCATCCTGCTGTCCGGTCCCGCAAGCGGGTGCGAATACTAATCTTAAATAACGATAGATTAAATTATCCGGCCAGCGCGCGGTCCTGTCAAATGGGGCGGGGGAGCTGTCTTCCCCTGGACTTAGGCTCCTGTAATCACTACAATCCTGGACATGCGGATCTTAGGAATCGATCCCGGCTCGAGACTCATGGGATATGGATGCATCGATCTCTTGGGTAACACGCTCCGGCACGTCACCCACGGAACGGTGCGACTCTCCAATACGGGGGGCAAAGCCGTGATCCCACTCGAGGACCGGCTGCTTTTGATTCACGAAGCCATCTCGCGCATCTCCCGGGAGTTCAAGCCGGAGGTTATGGCGATCGAGAAAGTGTTCTTCGCCAAGAACGCCGTCTCGGCGTTGAAGCTGGGTCAGGCGCGGGGGGCGGCAATCCTTTCCGGAATGATTCAGTCTCTTTCGGTCGTCGAGTACAGCGCGTCCGAAGTGAAGCAATCCGTCTGCGGACACGGTGGTGCCGACAAGGAGCAGGTCGCCCGCATGGTGCAGCTGCTCTTCGGCAAGCAAGAGTTCGCCACCGCCGATGCCTCCGACGGGCTCGCTGTCGCAATCTGTCATGCCCATAATCTCCGCCTCTTAGGCACGCCGCGCTCGGCTCTTGCCCAGGCCTTGCAGTCGCAGACCGGACGACGTAGTAAGAAGAAGCTATCCCTCGCCGAGAGCGTGGGGCACGCTTTCGCGAACCAGGGCACCCCGGGAATACCAAGAAAGAGATGATCGGTTACCTCAGCGGCAGAATTCTCGAACATACCGACGGCAAGCTGATCGTCGGATTGGGCAGTGCCGATGGCATCGTGGGCTACCAGGTGACCGTGCCCCAGAGCGCCGAATACGGCTCGCTCTTGCCGGGCGAGAAGATCGAACTTTATATCTATACCCACGTGCGAGAGGACTCTCTCGATCTCTACGGCTTCGCGACCCGCGCCGAGAAAGAGCTCTATCTCACGCTCTTGAGCGTGAACGGAATCGGTCCCAAGGGCGCGCTCGGCATCCTCTCGGGCTCTAGCGCCGACACCTTGATACATGCGATTATGGAGGGAAATAAAGCGTTTCTCACACAGATCCCGGGCATCGGCAAAAAGACGGTCGAGAGACTCATTCTTGAGCTTGCCGAGCCGATCCGAAAGAAGTTCGCCGTCGGCAAGGTGCTTGCCGTCGGCTCGACTGGACTCGAGCGCACCACCCTGTTCACGGATGCCCGCCAGGCGCTGGTCGGACTCGGCTTTCGGGAACAGGACGTAACCGCGCTCCTTAAGAAAGTTCTCACAAGCTCGGAAAATAAGCCCGCGCACGCCGAAGAGCTCGTTCGCACGGCGCTCAAGGAGCTCTCGTGATTACCGAAGAAGGCGAAGAGCGCACCGTCAGCCCGATCGAAGTCGCTCAGGAGCAAGTCCTCGACAAGAGCCTCAGGCCTTCGTTCCTAGATGAGTACATCGGCCAGAAGAAGCTGAAGGAAAACCTGTCGCTTTTTATGGAGGCCGCCCGCCAGCGCGGAGATGCGCTCGATCACGTGCTTCTCGCCGGCCCCCCGGGGCTGGGCAAGACAACGCTCGCCCACATCATCGCGCATGAGATGGGTTCGCACATCCACACGGTCGCCGGACCGAACGTTGAGAAAAAGGGCGATTTAGCCGCGATTCTGACCAATCTACAACAGGGCGACGTGCTCTTCATCGACGAGATCCATCGCCTGCAGAAGGTAATTGAGGAAGTCCTCTACAGCGCGATGGAGGATTACAAACTCGATCTGATCATCGGACAAGGGCCCGCAGCACGCACGCTCAGGCTGGATCTCCCAAAGTTCACGCTCGTCGGAGCAACTACGCGCGCGGGACTGCTCTCCAGCCCTCTCCGAGACCGCTTCGGCGTGCAGATGCGCCTCGACTTCTACCCGGTCGACGAACTTGAGCGGATCATCCGTCGCTCCTCGGGCGTCTTGAAGTTCGAAATCGACCCGAGCGGCGCCAACGAGATCGCCCGGCGTTCGCGCGGCACGCCTCGCATCGCCAACCGCCTGCTCAAGCGAGTCCGTGACTATGCGCAGGTCAAAGGCTCGAGCATCGACCGCGAGACCGCTCAGGCCGCGCTAGCGCTTCTGGAGGTCGATCCTCGCGGTCTCGACATGATGGACCGCAAACTCCTCACGACCATCATCGATAAGTTCGACGGCGGTCCGGTGGGCATCGAAACCCTTTCCTCCGCCCTGGGCGAGGAGCGCGATACCTTGGAAGAGGTCTACGAGCCTTATCTGATCCAGGAAGGATTCCTCCAGAGGACGCCACGCGGGCGGATGGCCACGCGCCTCTCTTACGAGCACTTCGGTAAGACCTGGGAGAACAATCCACACCTCACCCAAGTTCCCCTCATCCACTTTCCAGAAGACGCGAAATAGCGGCAATTGAGGTGTGTCTCTTTTCTCACACACCTGTCTCCAGGATCTGTGACTCAAAGAACACAACCGCCTTGAAATGCCGCTAAGTCAGCGCTTTGACATGATTTTATTGACACACAGCGTTCTCGGTGTTAGTTACTGATCTCATTGCTAGATTGGGTTCGAGTAAAGCTATGTGTTAAACCTCTAAGATCTTTTTAGAGTTGGGCACAAGCCTTGCTGAATAGCTCGGTATGTCAGCCATGCAAGGAATGCAGATGAACTTCTTTCAGAGAACTTTGAAGCGCGAAATCTCCCTGAGCGGAATTGGACTCCACTCGGGAAAGACCGTCGCGCTCGCCATCAAGCCGGCTCGCCCCAACCAGGGCGTGATTTTCGTGCGCACCGACCTCGACGGCGCGCCTCAAATCGCCGCGCACTACAAAAACATCATCGACACGCGGTTGGCGACCACCATCGGCCGCGGCCAAGTCACGGTGAGCACGGTCGAGCACCTGCTCGCGGCTCTCCAAGGCATGGGAGTCGACAACGCGACCATTGAAGTGGACGGCCCGGAAGTTCCGATCATGGACGGCAGCTCCTTCGTTTTCTGCAAGGAGATCGAAGCCGCCGGACTTCAGTCACAGCTTCAGTTCCGTCCTTATCTCGCGCTTCGACGCAAGGTTGAGATCCGCATCGGAGAGAAGTGGGCGGTTGCCGAGCCTTCCTCACGGCTTGAGATCCATGCCTCGGTCGACTTCGACCACCCTTCGATCGGTTTCCAGGAATACAGCTACGTCGAAGGCCAGAGTGACTTTTCCGAAATGGCTTCTGCCCGCACGTTTGGCTTCCTCCGCGAAGTCGAGGCGCTGAAGCGCATGGGCCTCGCCCGCGGCGGCTCGCTCGAGAACGCCGTCGTCCTCGACGACGCTTCGATCCTGAACGCTGAAGGCCTCCGCTATCCGAACGAATTCGCCCGCCACAAAGTGCTCGACGCTCTGGGCGACCTCAAGCTTGCCGGCATCCCGATCCACGCGCACATCCGCCTGCACCGCGCCGGCCATGACCTGCACGGCCAGCTCCTGCAGGCGATCTTCAAAGACGCGAACAACTACGAGATCGTCGATCGCAGTATCCGCGACGAATTCCGCCCTTCGCGCGTACGCGCGGCCATCGCCCGCCTCGTCGCTTCGGTCTGATCAGCGGCGAACGCTGCCGTTAGAGCAGCGTCCCGTGCAGCATCAGGCTCGCGACCGTGAAATAGATCACGAGCCCCGTCACGTCCACGAGGGTCGCGACGAAGGGCGCCGAAGAGGCGGCAGGGTCAAAGCCGACGCGCCTGAGCAAAAACGGTAGCATGGAGCCCGCAAGGCTCCCCCAGAGCACGACGCCGACCAGGCTCATCGCGACCGTGCTGGCAATCAGCATATAATGTTCGCCATAAAGCTGATCGCGGGTCGGCCAGAGCAGGATGCGCGCGAAACCGATTGAGCCCAAGATGATCCCGAGCGCAAGCCCCGCGAAAATCTCGCGCCCCAGCACCTTCCACCAGTCCCGGAGCCTGAGCTCGTGCAGAGCGAGCGCGCGAATGATGAGCGAGGTGGCCTGCGAGCCCGAGTTGCCGCCTGAACTGATGATGAGCGGAATGAAGAGAGCGAGCACGACCGCACGCGAGATCTCATGCTCGAAATGACCCATGGCGCTGGCCGTAAGCATCTCGCCGAGAAAGAGGACAGTGAGCCAGCCCGCGCGTTTGCGCAGCATCTTGAAGAGGCCAATCTGGAGGTAAGGCTCGTCGAGAGCCTCCATGCCGCCCAGTTTCTGCATGTCCTCGGTCGCTTCTTCTTGAACGACGTCGACAACGTCGTCGACAGTGACGATCCCGCGGATCTTGCCCTCGCGATCGACGACAGGGATCGCGGCCAGACCGTACTTGGCGAACTCGCGGCTGACCTCTTCCTGGTCCATTTCCTCATGAAGCGTGATGAGGTCAGTCTTCATGATCTCGCTCACGCTCTGATCGGGCGGGGCGAGCAGCAGGTCGCGGAATGAGACAACGCCCAAAAGCTTCTGGTCGGCGTCCAACACGTAGGCGTAATTGATAGTCTCCACGTGCGACTTGGCTTGCGCGCGGAGATAGCGAATCGCGACGTCGACCGAAACTTCGGGCCTGAGGCGGATGAAACGCGGGTTCATCAGGCCGCCGGCGTTGTCCTCGGCGTAGGCCAAGAGCGCGGTCACTTCCTTGCGGGTCGGCTCATCGAGGAGCGCGAGCAACGAAGGGCGCTCGTCGACCGGAAATTCCTGGATCAAATCGGCCACGTCATCGGGCGCAAGAAGTCGGAACCACGAGCGCTTGTCGGCCCAGGCCATCGGCGTGACCAGATCCACCTGATCCGTCGCCCGCAGATGAAGAAACAACTCCTCGGCATCCGTCCGGGGCAGGAGCGCGAATGCCTCCTGGCGCTGTTCGGACGTCAGCGAACTCCAGTTCTCTTGAAGATGCTCGAGAGGAGTCTGGACCTCGGGTGCCGCCGTGGTTTCATTGGTTTCGTCTGACATAACTGAACTTGACTACACCAGTCGCCCGGCTTGACGCAAGCCGAGTAGTCCCAGCCTCAGAAGTTTCAGTACTGAGAAACGGGTTTGACACCGTCCATCGGTTCACGTTAATCGTCAGCTGATCGGGGCGTAGCGCAGCCTGGCTAGCGCACTTGCATGGGGTGCAAGGGGTCGGAGGTTCGAATCCTCTCGCCCCGACCATTTTAAAAAATTTTCTACGTGGAGCTACCGCACGACTCTTGAGCCGCTCGGCCCGAAGTAAGCGACACGGGCATATCCATTGCAACCGGAATGCCTCATGCAATCTAAAATTCAGGTCGGCGAAGAGAACTCCCAAGTCATTAGAATCCACTACGAAGACCTGGGTCAAGGCCAACCGGCCGTCCTAATTCATGGGTTTCCGCAAAGCGGTGCCGCGTGGGAGCATCAGGTCCCGGCACTTCTTCATGAGGGCTTTCGGACGATTGCTTACGATCGTCGCGGCTTCGGCCAATCCTCTCACCCGAGCTCGGGTTACGAATACGACACGCTCTCCTCGGATCTAGAAAAGCTCTTGAACCGTCTCGAACTGACGGACGCCATACTTGTGGGCCATTCGATGGGCGCAGGCGAAGTCATCAGGTACCTCGCGAAATACGGAACTGCACGAGTCTCGAAGGCTGTACTCGTCGCTCCGGTCGCTCCTTTCATTCTGCAGGCGCCGGATAATCCGGATGGCCTGCCCAAGAGCTTATTTGACGGATTTCAGAAGTCAGTGCGAGAGGACCGGCTCGCTTACTTGACCGAGTTCTTCGGCGCCTTTTACCATTCAGGTCTCCTAACAGCGAAAAAAGTCAGCGGCGACGCGCTTCAATATCAGTGGAATGTCGCTGCGGGAGCCTCGCCTATCGCCACGCACGAGTGCATCCCAGCCTGGACGACGGACTTTCGAAAGGACCTTGCGCGCATCACCACGCCGATGCTTGTACTTCAAGGCACGGCCGATCAAGTGCTCCCGTTTGAGCTGACCGGCAAGCGCATCCCGGAGTTCGCCCGCGGCAGCACGGTCGTACCGATCGAAGGTGCCTCGCATGGCCTCTTGTGGACTCACTCCCATGAAGTGAACGAAGCGCTTCTGCGATTTATGGGACGCTCAAGCAAACAGGCGGTGGCCTGAACGCTGCTAATAGAGTGAGAGTATTTGCCTCGCGTTGATTGTAGTGTGCGTGCGAGTGGCA
>JAYVOO010000214.1:0-2036 GCA_043757905.1 Oligoflexia bacterium | reverse complement strand
TAAACCCATTAAACCGGCCAACCCGCTAGAACGCTTCTGTTTCGTTTTCATTTGAGCTTCCATCTATCACGGCTTTGGGTTGTCCGAAAGTGGGGGGGGTTGCCAAGGGCTGTTTAATCCGTGTTAAGCTGAGGAAGCGGGGGCCTAAGAGATGGAATACGAGGATCTGAAAACCTATCTCGAAATCGGGCGAGCCCTCTGGGCCGATCCGGAAGATTCGACACGGATCGCGACCGACACGATCAGCGCGGTCAATCTCCTGAACCTGAGCCCCGAAGGCAAAATCGAGCGCGCTGCCGCGGCGCTGCTGGAACGGAACCGCAAGTATGGGCAGGCTGCGAGCGTCCTCGCCGCGCTCCGAATGGGCGCGAAGCAAGAGACGGGGTTCTTTCGCCTACCGCCCGAGCAGCGTTTCATCCTGGTTGCGCTGCATCTGGGGCGTTGGTCTTACGCGCGCCTGGGGCGCGTCCTCGGGGCCAGCGAAGAAGATGTGGCGAAGGCCGCCTGGATGTCGCGTTCCGAACTCCTTCCGGGCGGGTACCCTCCGGGTGCATCGTCCCTGGGAGCGAACTGCCCTGAATACGATCCGTCGCAGCCCTGGACCCAGCGATTCCTCGACGAAGAGTTCCCGTCCTCGCGCGACCGGCTTTTCCTGCAGAACCACTTGATGGCCTGCGATTCGTGCCGCCAGGCTTTGGATCGCTGTCGCGACTTCTATTTCAAGGCCGAGCGCGCGCTGCCTAGCCTGCGCGCGGGTGACGACGAGCTCAAGGCACTGGAGAGAGAGCTGCGGAACAGCCCCACTCGGCTCGCGGCAGTGGAGCGCACGCATTGGGCGAATCTGGCGATCTTCCTGCGCAAGGACGAGACGCGCTTGGTCCTGGCGCTTATGGCTGCAGTGGTCTTGTGGATGGTGTTTCGGGGGTGAGTGAAAATCGAAGGGCTGCTTTTACCACCCTTTGAGATCATCCTTATGGAGGGGAATGTTCTCTCCGTCCCTCCGGCTGACAAGTCAGACCGAAGAGGCTTCGAGAAAAGATTTTCTCGGTGGTAAAAGCAGCCTTACAAAAAGGGAATAGAGCAAGGCGTATGCCAGGTCGCTGACGCTCTTCCGGATGTGAGCGCATTCGTACCTCAAAGTTTCCGAATCACTTTGAAATTGAATCGGATTTTTTAATTTCGATTCGTTTTGCGTGCGGACTAACAAGTGCTCGTCAGATATCCGCGCACGGCGGACTTGGTTCCAAACTCGAGCTGGCCAGCGAGGAGTGGTTCCAAACTGGGACGGGCGTTCAATAGTTGCGCTCAGGAGGAAGCGACTGGAGATTAAAACCCTGGCCGACAAGCACCGTGAACGTCCAGCCAGTGTGCACCTCACCGCGCTCATCGAGGAGCCCGGCAGGCGGATTGGGGAAGTTGGACATCTTGTGCCATGAGGTATCTACCGCCTGATCGAATTCCGGGATCCCCGAGCTTTGCATCTGGCGGATGGCGAGCAGGTTGCCCTGACGGTCCATCACGACATCGACAATGGTTGTGTACTCTCCCTCCTGGACCCGGCGGCGCTGCGGAACCTCCCGCACATGACTTTGCCAGAGAGGAGCGATGGACTGGTAGAGCCTCGCGTAGAAGGAGTAGTAGATCGACTCCTGCGTGTTGAGCATGTTCTCGGCGCTCTCGGGAAGGTTCTTGTCGCGAAGAAACTGCTGGCCGCCCTCGGGCTCGGCATAGGAGCGGCCGGCCCGGTTGCGGCTTCGGTCGATCTGCTCGCGGCGCGCCTCTTCTTCTTTCGGAGTCGGCGCGAATTTCCAGGGGATGCCAAGCTGGCTCAGGCTAGGTCGGGTGGAGCGCGAACGGGGCTGGGCTTTGGTCTGATCGGGAGTGGCTGGGACTGGATGAGGAGCTCCGGGCTTCGGCACCGTAGTGGCGTCGCGCGCGCGAGTCTCGCGTTCAACCCTACGATTTCGATCAGACATATAGCGCGCATCGGCCGGCGCCTCGACCTGGTCCTTCGGCTGGGCCGAGTTGGGATTCAC
>JAYVOO010000213.1:0-7427 GCA_043757905.1 Oligoflexia bacterium | reverse complement strand
CACCACATTTCAGACACTCAAAGAGATTTCTGTGGTTTTGGGCGACGCCACCCAACTTCATCAAGTCTTTCTCAATCTCTGCATCAATGCGCGCGACTCGATGCCAGGCGGTGGCACGCTTTCCATTTTAGTCGAAAACGTAACGGTGGACGAGCCGGTCGTGGCCTTGAATTCGAAAATTGCGAAGTTCGGGCCCTTTGTCCACGTCAGGATCGAAGACACTGGAACCGGCATGCCCCCCGAGGTGTTGGATCGGATTTTTGACCCGTTTTTTACGACTAAAGAGATTGGCAAAGGCACGGGTCTAGGGCTGTCGACTGCGTTCTCCATCATCAATAGTCACGGTGGGTTTATGCAGGCTTACAGCGAGCTCGGCAAAGGCAGCTGGTTTGATGTCTACTTACCCGTAAACTCGGATGCTTCCGAAAGCACCCATTTCGTTACTCCCGAGCGGCGGCCTCGCGGAAAAAATGAGCTTATTTTGGTCGTGGATGATGAGAGCGAAATTCGGAGTATGATCATCGAGACTCTAGAAACTTTTGGATACCGTGCCGTGGGTGCGTCAAGTGGATCGGAAGGGCTTTCACTTTTTCATTCTAGAAGTGGAGAGATTTCCGCAGTCATCACCGATATGACGATGCCGGAAATGAGCGGCCCGGAGTTCATTGAAGCAATTGCTCGAATTGAACCAGATGTCTGCGTCATCGGGATGAGTGGGTTGAGTGATTTTGCGGCGTTGGAGAAAATGCGCCACTTTCTCCTTAAGCCTTATACGACAGAGGCCTTGCTGCGCGGCCTTCGCCTTGCGATCGAGGAACAGCATTGATATTGGCCGTGATTGGCCTGACCGCTTGCGGTCATTTTCTATTTGAAAAGGGTGATTCCTCTTCGGCACGGTTTCCACTGCTCGAACCGGGCCAGCTTCCCGGCGCCCGGGGAATTCCTGGGAACATGTCTAAGCACTCAGACGGTATTTATCCCTTTGACAGTGACACTAACCCGGGTCATTTATAGCGGATGATCTACGCAATTATTATCGGACTCCTCATCGGTATCGTCGCAAAATTCCTCATGCCTGGCAAAGATCCGGGCGGGTTCATCGTTACGGTGATCTTGGGTATCTTGGGATCGGCGGTAGCCAATTGGATCGGCGGAGTGATGGGGGTCTACCAGCCCGGCGAAACCGGCGGGTTCATCGCCTCGGTATTCGGTGCGATGATCTTGCTCGCGATTTATCGCGTGTTGGCGGGCCGTCGCCTGCGTTGAGAGATCTCATTCAGCTTGACCGCCCCTGACCGCGATCACTTTCCGTCGATCGCTGCCTTGCGAGCCCAGCCGATATAGCCGGTTTTAAGCGAATTCGTGAATTGGAACGAGAAGTCCTCGGGAACCACTCCTGTTCTCACGAGCCCAAGCGTCGAACGCGCGAAGATCCTGGGCTCGAGTCCCCTCATCTCGGCAACCTCAAGGCCTGCATTTGCGCAATACCCAGCGAGTTCAGCTGGCCGGACGAAGTTTTGGAGCACGTGTAGATCGCGCGGCGTGTTTCGGACAAACCATTCCACCGCCTTGATGACGAGGAGCCAGGAGATCCAGCTTCGATCGAATGTATGAAAAAAGAAGAGGCCGCCGGACCTCAGCACGCGGGCCGCCTCTGCGACGACGGCTCGGGGATTTTCGACATGCTCCAGAAAGTCCATCGCGCAGACCGAGTCGAAGGAGCTGGAAGCGAATGGCAGGGCGAGCGCGTCGCCTACTCGGTAGTCGACTTGCCGGCTTGAGTCGTGGGTGCGAGCCACTTCGAGGCTCGCCTCCGAAGCGTCGAGTCCACTCACGCGGTGGCCGGCTTGGGCCAGGTAATTCGAGAGAAATCCTGCTCCGCATCCGATGTCTAAGACGTCCAGCTTCCCGCCCCCGCTCGCTGTCTGCGTGCGGAGAAGTTCAGCTATCCAAGGATTGCGCGCGCGCGCCTCGGCCCTGAGGAGCGCGATCGGGTCGTCGCTCGCCGTGTACCAGCGCTCGCCTAACCCGTGATAGACCTCGTTATTGACCCCACTGCTCATGGAATGCTCCGCTGGGCCATGGCCGCGCCAGATGGTTTCCAGACGAAATTCCAATAACCCACTTGATAGAGCAGGAAGCCGCAGATGATGGCGAGCTGCGTCCACACCATTCCCGCCTCGAAGGCGCCAACTCCCAAGTACCGGGTGAGGCCGCTCCATGGGATCTCGCCACCCAGGTGCAAGGCGGGCCAAATCACTGCGCCCGCGGCTAGCACTAGGGGATGGAGCACGAAGAGCACAGCATGCAGCCACTGTTCTGCCGGCGAGCAGAACTTCGCGTGCACGAACTCGTCTTTCGTCACGAACAGGCATGAGAACGCCGCCAGTCCGAGATAAATCGCCGACGAGAACGGGCTCGGCGGCACGAGCGCGAGCCAGCCGAAGCAGGCCAGGATCGTGAGTGTGTCTAGCGGATGGCCGATTCGCTCCCAGCGCGGCAACCCGCGCTGGCGATGGAAATACCCTTCGTCAACGGCCATCGCGAGGCCCTGAAGAGCGAAAGGAGAGATCAAGAGAAGGCGCGCGCCACTTTCCACGGCGCTCACTGGCCCGCCCTCGCGACGCGGAAAAGTCCGCCTGAGATCGTGAGGCCCGGGCCGAAAGCCAGGCTGACAACGAGCTTGCCTGACGGGGCATTCTCGCCTTCCAAGATCCGTTTCCAGATGAATGGAAGCGTCGCCGACGACATATTGCCGCATTCGAATAGGATCTCGCGGCTCGACTGCACTTGTGCCTGCTCGAGGACAAGCATTTCCTGGAGCCGGTCGATGATCCGCGGACCGCCGGGATGGATCGCGAAGATCGCGCTGCTTTTCTCGGTATCGTAGTCGAGCCCCGCGCCGGAAAAGAGCTGCTCAAGATAAGGCATGAGCGCCGAACCGATCTTCTCCGGCACATCGCGGGAAAGCGTCATGCGGAAGCCTGCCTCGGTCGTGATCCAGCTCATGTCGTCGCTCGTCTTGGAGACCATCTCTTCACGGAGAGCCAAGACTTCGAGAGCGGGCTCGCCGCCAGTGGGCAGAGCACCCGCGCTGTATTTGATCAGGCCGTCAGCGAACAGGCTTTGAACGATGAGCTGATCGGGGGTCTTCAGCGAAGGGTTGAAGTGGAGCGTGCAGAGCTCCGTGTGGACGATGTCGACCGCGCGCGAGCTGAGCACGCTCTCTGGAATCGAAAGCAGGCCAGCCGCGATCCGGATCGCAGGCATCGAGGCGTAACAACCCATATGGTAAGCGTGGGTGACGCGAGTCTCGCGGTTCCAGCCTTTTTCGGCAACCAGCCGCTGCGCACCGCTCGGCGAGATGTAACCCGTGCAGGTGACGTGGATGATGTCCGACGGTGTCTGGGATCCGCTTGGGTAGAATCGCGCGAAAGCGCTGTCGGCCGACTCTCCGAAAATCCTCGAGCGTTCGGCCAGGCCCCGACCGGTCGCGCTTTCGTCGCCGAAGATGTGCATCTTGTCCCGATCATAATGGGTGTAGTCCTCAAGCTCCGTTCCGCGTTGGGAGATGCTCTTGGAAGGGCAGCCGTAATGGGCAAGCCGAGCGCGCACATCCGCGCGGACTGCTTCGCGCTCAGTCGGATTCAGCTCTTGGCTGGCGTGGGCGTGGGTATCGGCGATCCAATCCAGGAGCTCGTCTTGAGACTTTACCGCCTTGGGGACCAGGGACCTGAACCGACTCAGGAAGATCGACATAAATTCACCTCGAGGCGAGGAATATCATTAATACACAGCGAGTATCGAAGAATATGGACAAGAATGGCGCCATTCAGTGTTGCCTAATAAGCATTAATTTATAGAATTTATGAATTTATCGCATTGACTCGAAGGGCCAGGTCCCGTACCCATGCTCTCGGATGACGAACGTCAAGGAAACGAAACCAATCAGCCTGGAGTTGCTCAGGAGCTTTGCGGTGATCGCGAAAGCCACTTCGCTCACGGAGGCGGCCGAGCTCCTGGCGCTCGATAAATCCCGGGTCAGCCGCATCCTGTCATCGCTCGAGGAGTCGCTCGGGCTGGAGCTTGTCAACCGCAGCACGCGGCATTTCCAGCTCACTCCGGCAGGGCAGAAGCTCTTGGACTCAAGCAGCGTCCATTTGGCCGGGCTTGAGGAGGCGGTCCAGGTGGTCCGCTCCTCAACAAGCGAGCCCGCGGGCCATTTGCGGCTGACCGCTGCCCACGGCCTGAGCACCGAGCTATTGCCCGAGATCCTCGGTGAGTTCATGTCCATCTATCCCAAAGTCACGATCGAGCTCCTGATCTCACAGGAGCCGCTTGACCTTGTGAAGGAGCGGATCGATATCGGGATCCGAGTCGGCGACCTCCCCGACAGCTCGCTCAAAGCCCGAAAAATCGGGCAAACTGGCGTAGTCCTCGTGGCCACTCCCGCTTATCTGGCCAACCAGAGACGGATCGAGCATCCTTCTCGGCTGGAGGGCGCCGCACTCCTGGGTCTCTCGGCGTTTTTGGGCGGCATCACGCTGGCATCTGCATCTGGCGAGAAGTTCAAGCTGAAGCTTCGGGACGGCCTGACCTTCAGCTCCAATAGCCCGAACATTCTCTTGACCATGACGCTCAAGGGCCGGGGCATCGGAATCGTACCGGCCGTGCTCTGTCGGAAACACATGATCTCAGGTGAATTGGCCCGTGTGCTCGACGACTGGACGGCGCCGAGCTTCCCTTTTTATATTGTGCATCGCTACCACGGCGCGGTTCCGAGCCATGTCCGCAATCTTTGCGACTTCCTCCGCAGCAAACTCGGCGCGAGCCTGCGCTACTCTTGAAAAGTAAGAGCCGATCTCGTGTGCAGACCCATTAGATAAGGCGTTGATAAACCGAGCGTTGAATGTAGAGTGGACCGGATGAAAGTCTTCTATTCAGTTGTCGCCGCTGTCCTGCTGATGGGTTGCACACACGCCACTTTGGACGCCGAGGCTGAGAAAGTCGTCATTGTCGACTCAATTAGCCCTTCCGATCTATTGGTGTACGATCGGGTCGCGGAACTGAAATGCCTCGGCATGTCTTCGCTCGATTTTTGCCGTAAAGACTTGCGCAATCAGGCAGCAGCAATTGGCGCTACCGTTGTTAAGATCACTTCAACCGAACCCGCATACTGCGCATTAGACGCCCTCACCGGCAAGGGCGAGAAAAAGTGCCTGCACGCATACGGAGACGCGTTCAAGCCAAAGACGCAAAAGTATTGAGGATCGGCTTCGCCGTCGTCACGAGCTGAGTTAAATCGAGAAAGGCACACCGATCGGTGTTCCGGGTTTTCCAATCGCAATTTTCACCTTGGGAGTGCCCTGGCCATGTGGCACTCCGACGTCGCGCGCGGTTGCTGGGGAAATGTCGATCATGCGGCCCTTTGCATAAGGACCCTTGTCCGCAAGTCGGCAGGCGATAGCCCGGTTTCCGTAAATGACCAGAATCGGGGTATTAGCCATTTTTAGATTGCTGATCCTGAGCGCGCAGAAGTAGTCGGCGGGAGCATGGCCCGTGCCGACTTTTCTGAGATTCTCATGAGTGAAGGCGGACCTGCCGCCTGTGCCGCGATCATTTGGACCGCCAAAGATGGAAGCTATGCCTTCTCGCACCGCAAGTCCCTGAAACGTCGAGCTGCCACCCTGAGAGACCACCACGGTGCGGCCATATATACTGGCAAAGGTGCCATTAGCGCCTAAGGTTGCGCTAGCAGCGCCAGAGTCCGCCTGCCATTCTCCATTCGCTTTCTTTTGAGGCCGGCATAAATCAGCTGCGAAGCTTGAAAAGCCCGAGGCGAAAGTGAACGCGAAGAGCCCGCACACAAAGAGTGCAATGAGGAGGAACCGGGCAGGGGGATTTGAACTAGGCATATATTGATGATGAATTGCAGGAAATACACCCAACCCCGGGAGCGTAAAAAGAGTTGAGACCGCTCTTCACGGGACCGCCTCGTTCAACCCGTTTACACCTGATCAGGCCAGAAAGGTGTGTCATCGCGAACACGGCCTCCCGGGAATCCGAGCTTAGGTAGGCAATGTCATAATCATGGGCATGCCCTGTGTGATGACAAGAGTGTGCTCATATTGAGCCGTCAAAAATCGCTTGGTCGTTGCTAGGGTCCAGCCATCGCCAGTATCAAAAACTTCTCGGGCACCAGTTGAAAGAAACGGTTCAATCGTGATGACCTGATTTTCGCGTAGGATTCGCTGATCTTTTGGATCATAAAAGCTCGGAATAAATCCGGGTTCTTCGTGCAGTGCTCGGCCTACTCCATGGCTGCCCAGGTTCTCTATAACGGATAAGTTATTTCGGATGGCTTCTTTCTCAATAGCTTGTCCAATGCGATTCAATTTTTGTCCGGCCCTAGCCTCTTTTAAGGCGAGACCTAGAGCGCGCTTGGTCACAAGGCAAAGATGTCTCTTCACGTCCGATTCCGGAGGAATGATAAAAGAGCCTCCGGTGTCCGCAAAGTATCCTCCCAGCTCGGCTGAAACGTCGATATTAACGAGATCGCCCGCGCCTAGGATTTTGGCGCTTGGAATACCATGGGCCGCCTCTTCATTGACACTGATGCAAGTCGTTCCCGGGAAGTTATAGGTAAGCTTCGGAGCCGACCTGGCTCCGTGGCTTTCAAGAAAAATCCGCCCCATCTCGTCGAGCTCCAGGGTTGTAATACCTGGCTCGAGCTTCGACCCCATATGCTGAAGACAGTTGGCGACAATGCGCCCCACCTTGCGAAGGCATGCGAGATCGTTTTCCGACTCGATAGACATCGATCAATATCTCGATCGAGTGCTGTGCGCGATGATCACGCTTCCGTTCTCGAGGTCGCGCACAACCTGATCCACGAGCGAGTGTTCAATCGCGGGGCAGCCCCACGAGAGTCCGAGGCGGCCATGCGCTTTGATGAATTCAGCGCTCACATATTTCGCCCCGTGGAGGACAATAGCGCGCTGATAAGCGTTCGAGTTAGTGGATTCCATGCCGTGAAGGTAGAGTGAACGGCCGTTCTTACCCTGGTATTCTTCACCCGTGACGTAGATTCCAAGTGAGCTTTTGTGGGTATCTTCAATATTGGAGAAGAGAGTGGCGTAAATGTCGCCGGATTTCTCCCCATGCGCGGAAAACAAGGACTCCACTGTTTCAGCGTTCATGTCGATGATATGCATCCGCTTCTCGGTCGAGGGCCGGTCGAAGTCTATGACGGTGACGAAGCCTCGGTTGCCAGCGATATTGAGATTGTCCTGGTAGTACTGAAACGCCTTCTGGATCGCAGCTTGGGGGATAGAGGGGTGGCTGGAGGCAAGTTTCTTAAGCAGCCCGTCCAAGCCAGCATTCAGTACGCGGTCGGCCTGGTCGGATGCGCGAAGCCGCAATGGGTC
>JAYVOO010000212.1:0-7432 GCA_043757905.1 Oligoflexia bacterium | reverse complement strand
CTAAAATGTTTGAGCATCGCGGCGGCGTCGGTCGTCGCCAAAGTCTATCGGGACCGGCTGATGAAGGAAATGGATACGGTCTATCCAGGCTACGACTTCGGCGCGCACAAAGGATATTCGACGCCCGTTCACCAGGCCGCGCTGAAGAAGCTCGGAGCCTGTCCAATTCACCGCCGTTCATTTGCGCCCGTCGCCTTGGCGCTCGGTCTCGGTCCGCACCAACCGCAACTCTTCTGAATCGCTGACGCCAAGTCCGGAATTCAAGCGCGCAGAGCCAGTTCTGGCTTGCCGCGCGAGATCGCCTATTGCACGAGGCAAGCGTCATGCATGAGCCGATTCAAAGAACGGTGCTTGGTTCTCGGGGCGAAGACCTAGCGCTCAAGTGGTTTCTAGGATCCCGACCGGGCTCCCGGCTTCTGGCTCGGAACTTCCGGTGCAAGCAAGGGGAGATCGACTTGATCTTTTGGGAGGAGCCGCTCGCTCAGCTGGTTTTCGTCGAGGTTCGCTACCGAACCGAACGAGCCTGGGTGGGAGCGCTCGCGAGCATCACGTGGACAAAGCGCCAGCGCCTGCGCCGGGCAATCGAAGTCTTCTTGGCGCGGGAAGGGGCTCGCTTCGCGCGCGCGCGCGGCCTCAGACTTGACGTGCTCGCGCTCGATGCCCGCGGCGGGGCTGCGCCCGTGATCTCGCATTTCGAGAACATCGAGCTTGCGTGCGGGCCAGTTGACCGATGTCCTTCCACCTGAGAAGCTGGAGGGACGATGAGAGTTCCGCTTCGGTTCACGCGCGCCATGATCGCGGTCTATCTTTTCTCGTTGGCCGCCGCGCTTGCGCCCCGACCCGCGCGCGCAATGAGCAGCGAAGTGCGCGGCGTGATCCGTATCGGCGGTTACGGCATCCTGGGCGGAACGCTTCTCGGGTTAACAGCCTATCCGATGACCGGTAAGGTCCAGACCGTTTTCCTCGGCAGCTCCGTCGGCCTGTACGTGGGCCTGGCGATCGGGCTGGTGTACGCGCTCGAGAGCGAACACGAGCCCGCGCCCTGGCAGCAGTCGTTCCAAGAGATGCCTCTGGAGACGACTCAGGCGACGGCGGCCGCACCGCCGGCGCTCTTCGTCCTGAATACTCCCGTCTACCGTTTCTGAAACCAAGGAATGAACTTGCTTGTACGAGTTTGGTAAGCCCGATAGTCATCCCCGCGGGACTTGAGTGACTGCGCCTCGGACATCGGTACGCCCGTGACTTTAAGAAGAAGCCAGAGCATCGAGACCGGCTGGTAAATGGCGAGCCAGCCGTATTCCTGTCCGAGAGACAGCAGGAAGAAGCTCCACCAGACCAAAGACTCGAAGAAGTAGTTCGGATGCCTTGAGAAGCGCCAGAGTCCACGGCTGCAGACTTTCCCGCGATTCAAAGGGTCGTTTCGAAAGCGGCTCATTTGGCGGTCCGAGATCGACTCGCCGGCCAGGGCCACAATCCAAAGCGCGGCTGCCATCCATTCGACGGGCTTCAAGCGCGACGTCGGATCGTTCATGATGGAGGCGAACGGAGCGATCAGCACGACGATGCTCGCGGCCTGCAGTTGAAAAAACAGGAACGAACGGGAGGCTAACTTTCCCTGCCATTCCGCCCGAAGCGTGACATAGCGTGAGTCCTCCTCGGGATGGGCGCGCGCGATTCTCAGCCAGAGGTAGCCTCCCAGCCTTAGGCTCCAAATCCCGAGCATCAGGCCGGCAAGTATCTTCCGCTCCGGCGCCGCGCCGCCCGCCCACGCGAAATAAACCGCGAAAAGCCCGAATGACAGGGACCAGGCGACGTCCACGATTCCTAGGTTCCTAATCGACCAGGCGATCCCCCAGACGAGGGTCATGAGCGCGGAAGCCGCGATTAAAGTGGTAAAAAGGAGCCAAGCGGTTGAAACCTCGCTCATGTGGCGCGCTCCTCTTTCCTGAGAAGCAGCTCGCGCATCCCGGCGCCCGCCGGAAGAGAGGCAAGGGTGAGCAGCACGTAAGCTGCCATCGCGATATTACCCAGCACCAGGATCAGTCCGAGCCAGAGCAGTCGGTTTCCGCCGGGGCCTTCTTTGTAATGGACCCACGTATAGAAGGTGAGGAAGCCGGAATAGGCGTCCGCAAGCGACGCGATCGCCCAGGGGTCGCTGAGAAGTCTCGGCACCGCGTTCCATAACGGTTCGCGCCAGCTTGCCCAGCTCGTGACGACGAGCATGAAGATAAGAATCAGGGTGAAGAGAACGCGTAACTTTCGGTTGGCGGCCATGGAGCCACCCTAATACGAAATCTCGCGGCGGGCATTCCCTACTTTGCACTTTTAACCGCACTGGCTAAACTGGGCGGATGTCGCAAGAGATGCCGGACTCGACTCGCAAGCAGGCGTTGGCCGCCCTCGCTCGGTTTCACCCGGGCGACGCTTGGCCGCGGCCTGCGCTTGCGAGGCTCGTCGCGCTCGGCTCGACTCTCATTATGCGTACGCTGAATGACCTCGAGATCCGGGGACTCGAGCGGCTGCAAGCCCTTCGCGAGAAGAGGGAGGGCGGGCTGCTCACGTTCAGCAATCACGTTTCGATGCTCGATGATCCACTCCTCCTGTCCTGTTTCGGCGTCGGCGCGTATGAGGAGCTGCGGTGGATCGCGGCCGATGCTCTCAATTTCTTCGGTGATCCGGCGCGAGCTTTTCTCGCGAACGCGGGAAAGTGTGTCCCGGTCATTCGCGGCGCCGGAACGAAGCAAGCCGGAATGGATTTTCTGGTCGAGAGGCTGAGGGCGGGCGAATGGGTTCACGTATTCCCGGAAGGAGGAAGAACGCGCGATCCGCACGCGCTCTTGCGCCAGCCATTCAAGACCGGGGTCGATCGCCTCATTCTCGAGGCCCGGCCGACTTGCCTCGGCTTTTACCATTACGGCATGCACGAGCTCTTGCCCATCGGCGCGAAGTTCCCGCGCGCGGGAAAAAAAGTAATAGTCGAGTTCGGTCAACCTGCCGCGGTCGCCGACATCAGCGCCGCCCCTTCCGAGTGGATGCTCAATCAACTCCAGGCTCTAGAGCGGACCCTCAACCCAAACCCCCAGAAGCCTCGATAAAAAAGAGCGGGCACGCAAGCGCTTCAAACGGGATGTGAAGACCGAGCAGACGCAGAAACGGCTTCCCGCAGGCTTAAAAGCGGTCGCCAGGAAGGCGACCAAGAGGCGCATGGATGCGCACCCCAGCCTGGGGGAAGCCGTTTCTGCGTCTGCGCGGTCTTGAGATTACTGGTCGAAGCTTTTGCGCGCCCGCTCTTCGTTATCGAAAAACTCGAACGCTTGCTCTTCGTCGAACGCCTTGATCACGCGCTTGAATTCGCTCTTCACGTTGCAGTAACGCGGGCGAGAAGGGGCGGCGGCGTTGAACTCACGCAGCGCCTGAACGAATGACGAGATTCCGCTCGAGCCGACAAACTCGAGGTCCTCGAGATTGAAGATGATCTTGAGGTCTCCTGGACCTTGCGCGCCTGAGCTTGCACCCGTCCCGTTCGAGTACCTTTGCGTCTGGCGGATTACCCGGCCCAGCTCCTCGCGTAGGGGCACGGACGTCTCGAAGTCGAGCGTGCCGCCCATGCTGACGATAATCGTGTCCCCGATGCGCTTAATTTCTGTTTTCATTGAATCCCGCCTCCCGTCTCACTAGTATCCGGAACGATATGATTAATAAAAAGAGGCAAGTTTTGCCCCCAGGGCTCTGGATCGTCGCGACACCGATCGGAAATCTCGGAGACTTGAGCGAGAGGGCGAGGCAGGCGCTAGAGGAGGCCGACCGTATCCTTTGTGAGGACACGCGGCGGACATCCCAGCTGCTTTCGGTCCTGGGGCTCTCGAAGTCGATGGATCGCCTCGATGCGCATGCGACGGACGCAAAGCTCGAGCGGGTCGTCGAAGCAATGCTGGAAGGGCGCTCCTACGCTCTCGTGACGGACGCCGGTACGCCTGCAGTGTCAGATCCCGGCGCGCGCATCGTGAAGCTCGCGCGCGAGGCGGGAGTTCGCATCACTCCCGTGCCGGGGGCTTCGGCCGTTATGGCTCTGCTTTCAGTCTCGGGACTCGACGAGACCGCTTTTTGTTTTCGGGGTTTTTTCCCTAGAAAATCGAAGGAAAGAGCGGAGGAACTCACCCAAGCCAGCTCCTCCCAGGTCTCGCGCGTCTTCGTTTGGTTCGAGGCGCCAGGACGGATCGAGGATGCGATCGACGCTGTGGCGACGTTTGCTCCCGACTGCCAGATCGTCGCGGGCAAGGAGCTCACGAAGCTTCACGAAAAGCTTCTGGCGGGCTCCGCATGTGAAGTGAGCAGTCAGTTGAAAGCCGAGTTGAAGTTGGAAGGGGAGCGAGGGGAATGGTGTTTCGTCGTTCGATTCGCGGCGCTTCCGGAAAGGAGTGCGCAAGAAAGTTCAGATTGGGTTAAGGCGCTCCGGTGTTTGATTGACGAAGGCGTGAGTCCATCCAACTCCGCGAGAAAAGTCAGCCAAATCTTCGATATCGCCAAGAAAATCGTCTATGAAATGGCGCTTTCGCTCAAAGACAAAGACAAGGCAAATAATTCGGATGAGGGGGGTTGACCCCGGGTTGAACGTCCGTAGACTCAAGAGTGTGGTTGTGGAAAGAATCCATGGATGGATTCGAGGGAGACAGATTCTAATAGCTCTCGTGGGCCTCAGTATAGGTTAGGATGACCGGTTACTGAGGCATTTTTTTGGGCAGGAGGCCCTACCATTTGCAGAACCCTTCCGGTAGGGCTGCATCGTCCAAGAAGGGCGATCCCCGGACCAAAAAACAATTGAATGTCGAGTCCGGAGTCGCCGGCACGCAAGCCCAGAAATTGGGTCAGGCGCTTGATCGCATTCAGGGCCTCGAGAGCGAGATCGCGTTCGTAATTCGGGAGATGCAGGGCAAGGTCCAGCAGCTCGAGTACTTGAATCAGTTTTCGAGCCTCCTCAATTCCACTCTCGATACTGCAGTCGTGCGCGAGAAGTCGCTCGAGGCGACCTGCAAACTTCTCCGGTGCGAGACGGCCTCGCTCTTCCTCGTCGATGAGAAGACGGCCGAGCTCTACTGGGAGACCGCCCTCGGCGAGACCGGCAAAGAGCTGCAGAAGAGTTTTCGGCTGCCGATCGACGACCGCTCGATCGCGGGCTTCGTCGCAATGACGGGAGAGAGCCTGCTCGTCAACGACGTTCAGGGTGACCCCAGGCATTCCAAGCGGGTCAAGACCAAGGCCACCACCGCGGGCGCGAAGCCAGCGTTCGTGAGCCGTACGATGATCTGCGTCCCTCTCAAAGCGAAGGACAAAGTGATCGGAGTCCTGCAAGCGATCAACCGCCTGGATTCCGTGAGCCCGCGCGCAAGCCAGCATGAGTGGTCGGACTTCCATAACGACGACAAGCAGATCCTCGAGACGCTTTCCCATCAGGTCGCCATCGCCATCGAGAACTCCAAGCTCTACCAGACGCTAAAACAAAGCTTCTATGAAACGGTCGAGGCCTTGGCCGAGGCGATTGAAAAGAAGGACCGCTACACGGGCGGCCATACGAAGCGCGTCGTCCACTACTCGATGTGCATCGCCAAGTACCTGAACCTGACGGCAGAGCAGCTCGAGCGCATTCGCCTGGGCGCGATCCTCCATGACGTCGGCAAGATCGGAATCGAGGATAAGATCTTAAAGAAGAACGCTCCTCTCGATAAAGACGAGTGGACCGTCATGCAAACTCATCCTGAGATCGGTTACGACATCATGGGACGGGTCGAAGGCTTGAAAGACGTCATGGGCGGAATGCGCTACCACCATGAGCGCTGGGACGGAAAAGGCTATCCACTGGGCTTGAAGGGCGAGGAGATCCCGTTTCTCGCGCGCATCATCTCGGTTGCCGACACATACGACGCGATGGTCAGCACGCGCCCTTACCGCAAGGGCCTGGATCCGCAGATCGCCTATGACGAAATCGTGAAACACCGGGGGTCCCAGTTCGACCCCCTGATCGTCGATGCCTTCATTCAGGCCTTCCAGAACGAAAAGATGGGCAAGGGTTCCGGCGGATGGAGCAAAGCCTCTCTCTCCAATTGCGACTGAACGCCGTCTGATATACCGTCAAGCTCATGGCTTGGTTCGACGATCTTAAGACGCCGCGCATCAAGACGCAGGTCTCTGCCCGCACATCTAAGGTCCCGGAAGGGCTCTGGGTCAAGTGCACGCGCTGCGGGGAAATGCTTCAGTCCAAAGTGCTCAAGGAGAACCTTCAGGTCTGCCCTGAGTGCGCCCATCATTTTCGCATGAGCGCGGCCGAGCGCATTGCCGCTCTGACGGACGAAGGCTCGTTTGATGAGTATGCTGAAGACCTGGTCTCGACAGATCCTCTTGAGTTTGACGATTTGAAGCCTTATCGCGACCGCTTGCGCTCGGCGGCGGGATCGACCGGGCTTCGCGACGCGTTCGTGATTGGCAGGGCAAAGCTGGGTGGCCTGCCGTACCATCTCGGTGTCTTCGAGTTCAAGTTCATGGGCGGCAGCATGGGGATCGTCGTCGGCGAGAAGGTCACGCGCCTTTTCGAAGCCGCGCTCGAGGAGAAGCTCCCCGCGGTCGTCGTCTCCTCAAGCGGTGGCGCGCGCATGCAGGAAGGCATTCTGTCCCTCATGCAGATGGCGAAGACTTCGGGCCTGATCGCCAAGCTCCGCGAGGCAGGCATCCCCTATGTTTCTGTTCTGACTGACCCGACGACGGGCGGAGTGGCTGCTTCCTTCGCGATGCTCGGGGACATTATCCTGGCTGAGCCGAACGCCTTGATCGGATTTGCGGGACCGCGCGTGATCGAGCAGACCATGCGGCAGGCGCTTCCTCCAGGATTTCAGCGAAGCGAGTATCTTCTCGCTCATGGCTTCCTTGACCGGATCGTACCTCGCAAGGAGCTCGCGCAGGAGCTCAGGGAATGGATGTGGCGCCTGGGACGGCAAACGTGCGACTTCCCGAAAGACTGAAGCGCTTCTCCCTCCAGACGATTTACCTTTCCCTTCTCGCTTTGGTCCTATCGCAGGGCGCGCTCGCACTCAACGAAGGCTCGCCCATTCACTACAGCGGCGACAAGCAGCTCTGGAATCGGAAGCTGAACAAGGTGGAGCTCTTCAAGAACGCGATCGTGCGACAGCCCGAAGAAACGTTGAGCGCGGATTACATCATCTTGGATTTCAACGCCCGCACCCTCGATGCCAAGGGGCACTGTATCTATGTCACGCTCGATTCAGTGATCTATGGCGAGGAGATGCACTTAAATCTCGACACCCGCACCGGCACGATCGTCGAAGGCCGGATCGCCAACCAGGCCTTCACGCTGGCCGGCGAAAGGATCAATAAACTCGGGGAAGGGCGCTTTCAGACCCATTGGGGCGAGTATTCGACGTGC
>JAYVOO010000211.1:0-2038 GCA_043757905.1 Oligoflexia bacterium | reverse complement strand
TCTTGAGCTCGTCGCCGGGACGGACCGCGAGGCGCTCGTCGGCGTTTGCGCCGGTGATCGTCATGGTCGACTCGACGACATAGGTCTTCGATAGCTTGGCCGAAGCGGCCTTCTTCGAGTCGAGTTTACGGTTCTTGGCCCAGGTGCCCGCGTTCTCGATCGAGTTCAACCAGGTGCCCAGGAAATCTGCGCCGAGCGAGAGGATCACGTCGGCTTGATCGAAGCGGTAGTGAGGAACAACGGCAGCGCCGTAAGAGATCGCCTGCGCTTCCGCAAGTTCGTCGAGCGCGAGAGCGTCGTACTCGACCAGCTCGCCGGATGCGTGACCCGTGAGGAACTCCTGCGCGAGGCGGAGCGTGGACGGGCTTTGGATCGGGCTCGTGAGGATCTTGACCCGCCCCGTGATTTTGGCGGCGAGCTCCTGGTCGACTTGTTCCCAGGTCAGGTCGCGAAGCGCACCGGAGTCGCGCGCGCGCCCCTGAGGTGCCTTGAGACGTTCGGGATCATAAAGGCTCAGGATCGAGGCCTGCGAGCGGGCGGAAAGCGCGGTCGAATTCACGTTGCTCGACGGATAATCGGGATTGCCTTCCAACTTGATCGGGCGCCCTTCGCGCGTCTTGACCAGCACGGCCTGCGGCGTACCGCTTGCGGTGCAGGTGGATGCGTAATAGTTGGCGTTGCCGGGAGTGATCTCCTCGGGCTTGACGACGTACGGAATGATCTTGTGAACAGGACGGCGCGCGCAGGCTGCGGTTGCCATCGCCATGCTGGCGCCCATCAGGGTCAGGAAGTCGCGGCGGGCGAGACCTTCGGAATCGGTCTGGTCGATCTTGCTGATCATCTCGACCGGCTTCTCGTAAAACTCCTGGCCGCGCTTCTCCTGGGCCTTCGGATCGGACCAGTAATCCGCCGAGAGCTCTTCATGGCCTACCCAATGGCGGGGCGGCGTGAACGCGGCGGCTTCGGCCTTCGCGGTGTCTGACTGAGATTCGGGGTTCTGTTTTTCCATAATGTTGATCTCTCGAGCTGTCGGACTCAGTGGTGACAGGTGCTGCAGTTCACGGCCGCGACCGGCCCGTGCGGATTCTTCATGCCGGGATAGGTGGCTTCGAGAACGTTGCGAGGAGTCGTGTTGCCGCGATGGCAATCCATGCACCAGCCCATGTTGAGCGGCGCGAACTGTTCGATGCGGTCCATTTCCTTGACGTTGCCGTGGCAGGTCTCGCAAGCGACGCCCTTCGCGATGTGGCGCTTGTGCGGAAAGTAAACGAAATCAGGAAGCTCATGCACTCGGATCCATTCGATCGGCTTGCCTTCATTATAGGCGGCCGTGACCTGCTTGATCAGCGGGCTGTCAGTCTTCACGACGCGGTGGCAGTTCATGCAGACGTTCAGGGCCGGAACGGTCGCATGCCGGGACTTCTCGATCCCCACGTGGCAGTACTGGCATGCGATCTTGTTCGTGCCCGCATGCAGCTTGTGGCTGAATGGAATCGGCTGCTCTGGCGCATAACCTTCATTCGATGCGCTCGGAAAAACCCAGGCGACGCCGCCGAGTACGATCACGACGAGCGGTAATGCGAGCGCGACGGCCAACTTGATTTGCTTCTCAGAGATGCGGATCATAAGCGTGCGGAACCCACTTGTTGATGTTAGTCGCGAGCTGGTGCATTAACGCAGTACAACGCAATACAATCAATACGCCTGATCTGACAAGGTTTCCGCGATCTTTTCAAGAAAAAGTTATCATGCGCATCATTTTAATTTTCGCAAAACATCGCGAAAACATCGCGACGCACTCTAGTGCGTCGAGAAATTCAGTACACCACTAATAGTTTCCTGACTTGCTGAACTCGAAGTTCCTGATACGCTCCAATCAGCTTTTGAAAACAGACTTGGGGGGTCTTTCATGCGTTTCGTTCTGCTTGGAATCAGCTTGTTCGCGGCAGCTGTCATTCTTCCTCAACGTAGCCATGCTTTCCCAGCCCGATTCGGCCTCTCTCCCGACAACAGCCAGGACATGCTCCTCTCGGTTCTC
>JAYVOO010000210.1:0-2040 GCA_043757905.1 Oligoflexia bacterium | reverse complement strand
TGCTCGATTCCTACCTCGGCTGCATCGAGGACGCGGGCTTCAAGGCAAAGGTCGCCGACGTGGATTTCTTCGCGCTCCAGAACATCTTCGAGGCTAATTATCCAGTCACGCCGAGCGAGGCGGTCTGCCTCGTCGACATCGGCGCGAACGCGATGAAGCTTGTCATCGTGCAGAACGGGATCCCCATATTCACGAAGGACGTCGCCATCGGCGGCAACTCGATCACGGTCGAGATCATGAAGCAGCTCAATCTTTCCCACGCCGACGCCGAGGCGCTGAAAGTCGGCGGTCAGGCTCAGGGAATGCCGGAAGAGGTGAGCGAGCTCTTGAACGTGATGGCCGAGAATTTCGCCGTAGAAATCAAGCGCGCGCTGGACTTCTATGGCGCCTCCTCCGCGGGTGCGCCCGTCTCGTACGTGCTTCTCACGGGTGGCTCGTCCGCAATTGCCAACCTCTCGAAGACGGTCGAGGACATGATCGGGCTACCGACTCAGCTGCTGAATCCCTTCAACGCGATCGCCTATGATCCGGAGGTCTTTAGTCCCGAGTACATCCAGCAGATCGGCCCTCTGGCGGCCGTGCCGCTTGGACTCGCACTCAGAGCGGAGGCGGGCGCTTGATCAAGATCAATCTAGCCAACCGCAAGCGCGCCACCGCGTCGGCGGGCTCCAAGGGCACAAGCTCGGGTACCCGCACGGTCTTCACGTCGTTGACCGACGGCCTCTCTCGCATGGACATCGACTCTCTCAAGAGCATGCCCGCCCGGCGCCTGATCGTGAACGGGCTCGCCGCGGTCGCAGCTTACTGGCTGCTCGATACTTACAAATCCGACGAGCTCGCCGTCATGGACGCGGCCCTCGCGAAACAGACGGCCGAGCAGGGCGTGCTCGAGACGGAGATCCGCAAGTACACCAACGTCGACGAGAAGCAGAAGTCGCTGAAGGCGGACGAGAACTTGATCCGCAGCAAGATGGAAGCCATCATGGCGCTGACCGAGAATCGGGGCGCCACCCCGAAAGTCCTGATGACGCTTTCGGCGGGGATCCCGAAAGAGCTCTGGCTCGAGTCCATCAAGTATTCGGACAGCGAATTTCGGGTCCTCGGCTTCTCTTACACCTCCCAGGGAACGGGCTACGACCAGATCACCGACTTCATGACGTTGCTGGGCCAGAGCGCGTACATTTCAGACGTCAAGCTAGTCAGTACCGAGAAAAAAATTGACGATGCGGGCACCGAAGTGGCGAACTTCGAGCTCTCGGCAAGGAAGAGGTAACCGGAAAGGGCTATGACCGGACTTCAAGCACTCGTCGCAAAACTCCCGCTGACCTTGATCCTCACACTCTTCCTGGCGTCGCTCGGGCTGGAGTTCTATACGTTCAAGACGGACGCGACCTCGGAGCTTGGCGTAAAGCGCGCGCAATGGCAGGCCAACAAGGCTTCGATCGAGGGACTCAAGGCCAAGGCCAAGATCGCACATGATTTCTACAATGGCCTCGACGTCAAGGTCACCGAGATCCGTACGCTGCAGGGCGAGCTCGAGAACATGAAATCCTCACTCTCGAACGAGCTCGACATCCCGGGTTTCGTTAAGATGGTCGTTACCGAAGCCTCGAAGGTTGGACTCCGGGTCCTCAGCATCAAGCCGACCGCACTGCGCACGACCGACCTCTACGTCGAGCAGGCGTTCGAGATGAGTTATCAAGGGCTCTTCGCTCAGCTCCTCGTTTTCCTCGACCGGCTGGCCAAGCTCAAGCGCATCGTCCGGGTGGACAGCTTCGACGTCAAGCGCCTGGGCTCCGCGACCTCGAACTACGTCGAGATCGGTGGGGTGGTCCAGATCAAGGCTTACCGCTACGAGGACAACACCGGAAAGACTCTCTCTGCTGCTCCAGCGACCGGAGCGGCGCCAGCAGCTGGGGGCACGAAATGAGAAAACCACGCGCGTCCCCGCTGTTTCGCTTCGCGCTCGGCCTTGCGCTCTCGAGCTCCGCATTCGGAGGCGTCGACAAGGACCTCTCCAACGAGGACCTTCTCAAGATG
>JAYVOO010000209.1:0-2052 GCA_043757905.1 Oligoflexia bacterium | reverse complement strand
GGTCGGAGAGCTGATTGTAGTCAGGGCTCCCGGCCATCCCGCTGATCAGGTGGCTGCGGTTCTCGCGGCCACTCAAGCTCACCTGGATCGACTGATCGCCTCTCAGCTCGATCAAGATGCTGATCTCGGGCTTGACCGTCTCGACTTGCGTCGCTCCGGCGGCCGCGATCTCGGTATCCAGGATCCCGATCGAGATGAAGGAAGCGGACGTCAGGATGAACGCGATCAGGACGGTGAAGCAGTCAATGATCGACGTGATATTGAGCTCGAAGTCCTGTTCACCTTCCGCGCGTGCCCGCCGGCGATAGTTGCTCATGACGATTACACCGTCTCCTTGGAGGACTTCGACGACTTAGGCAAAGCCTTCAAGGCGCCGATCTCAGCCGAGTAGAAGCGCTGCTTGAGGATGTCGAGTGCCTGAACAGCCGCGGTGTCCACGTCGGAAACCAGGCGGTTCGTGCGGTTCATCAGGAAGCTGAAAGCGACCATGCAAGGAATCGCAAGGCCGAGGCCGAGCATCGTGGCGTTCATCGCGGTCGAGATGCCGGCGGCCAGCATCGCGGACTTCTGTTGAGCATCCACCGTGGCCACGGCCTGGAAGGAGCTGATCAGGCCGGCGATCGTGCCTAAGAGACCGAGCAAAGTCGCGACGTTCGCGATCGTGGCGAGGAAGCTGGTTCGGCGCTGAATCTGCTGGCAGGCCTTGCCGACCACGAGCTCGATGCCGTTCTCGATCAGGCCTTCAGGTTGATGGGCGCGAAGCAGAGCCTGCTTGACGACCTGGGCCTGGGGCTTCTCGGGGTAACGGTCACAGAGTGCGACGGCTTCGGAAAGCTTCCCGGACATCACGAGGTCCGTGATCTTCTCGAAGAAGGCATCCGTGTTGCGGATTGGGTAACGCTTGAAAAGCGCGTAAGAGCGCTCGACAACGATCGCTACAGCGAAAGCGCCTGCAATGAAGATCGGGAACACGTGGACGAAGCTCGTTCTGATAAAGTCAAAGAAACCGGTCATGACATTCTCCTTGGTTCTCGGCCGGTCTTGAGGACCGGCCTGGTCACTTGTTAAAACACTGTTTTCGGCTGATAACTGACTGAGATCCGATCTTCCGGGCTCAGCGTCTCGCTGAAGCCCATCTCCGTGAAGATCACCTGCTTGCCGTCGATTCGATAAGCGTTTGCCGGGATGACGGACGTCGTCCCGTCGGCGTGGATCACCTTCACGATCATGTCCTCCTGCGCGGTTGGCGCGCGATCGAGCGTGACGGTGGCCGCATTGGTGCGGTACGTGATCACGATTCGATCCGTGGGAAGAAGCTTGGAGATGAGGCCAGAGTCCGTGAGGGTCACGGTCTTGCCTTCGAACTTGTAAGTGGATGCCGGGATGACACTCTCGGAGCCGTTTTCGGCCACGAGCTTCACGATGACTTCCTCACCCGAGAGCGGCTGGCGCTCGAGCACGTAGACGTTGAACTTCTGGGCGACCTTCATCCCGATCTGATCAAGGATCGGCGTGTAGTCCTCCTCGCCGAGGTCGAGCAGGATCGGCTTGTCGCCGTCGGTGAGTTGGGCAAACTCCACGTAGCGGTCCGCGTAGTCCTGGAGCTGGCTTTTCTTCGCGGCCTGGAGGTGCTTCACAGTCTTGCCGCTAATCGGAACGATGGCGGCGACGAGGTAGTTAGGATCAGTGCCGCCTTTGGCATCCAGCGCCAGGAAGAACGCGTCCACCTTCTCTTTGATAACGGAAACCGGAACGAGAAGCGCCGGGTCTGCGCATTTAGAGATTGAAAATACAGTACCATCTGGAGTCTTCCGAGTGCAGCTCGTGTAGCGGCCCTTGGCATCGACGAGATAACCCGTATGCTCGGGATCCAAATCGTCCTTAATATCTGCGGGATTCTCCGGCAGCTCCATCGTCTGGTCGTTCTCGTCGCCCAGAAAGGCGATGATCCGATGCGAGCCAGCACGGAAAAACGCGGTGTCCGTCTTCTCGTTATCAGCCAGAAGCTGAAGGATCGAACCCAGGCCGCGCTCGGACCCGGAGCCCGCGGTG
>JAYVOO010000208.1:0-7498 GCA_043757905.1 Oligoflexia bacterium | reverse complement strand
CGCGGTGAACATGGGCGCAGCGGGCGCAAACGTCCCTGGAGCCAAAACGACGAGCGTGGACGACCCGACGCAAGTGGGCGAAGCGCCGTAGCCCACGCCCGGATCGGAGCAAGCTTGAGCGGCGTAACTGAGGGTTCGGCCAGCGCCGGCGATATCGCTGACGAGCGGAGTGAGCATGACGGTCGCGCCGGGATCTACTTCCGGCTGGTCCGCCTGGATCGCGAGCACACGGAGCGCCCCAAGGCGCGTGTATTCAGGAAGCTCTCCCTTCGTGCAAGCCGAGAGCGCGATCGCAGCCGAGATAGGAAAAAGGTACTTGAACATTAGAACTCCCCTTTCAGCCCAAGCGTGGGCAGGACCGGCAGGCCGCTGGTTTCTGTATGGCTTGTGTAATCGTAAGAATACTCGATGCGCTCGATGTTCTTCCGATTGGTCAGGTTCTGGATATCCAGATAAAGCGAGAGGATCCACTTGTCGTAGATCCACTTCTTGTCGAGCCTCACGTCAAGTTGGTAGAACGAGTCGAGCCGTTCAGAATAGATCGAACCGCGAACCGGAAGATAAACGTCGTTGTCCGAGTCGAGCACCCCGCCGGTGAGCGGCGTGTTAGGATTTCCCGTAGCGTACCGAAATCGGCCCGAGAGCCGCCAATTGCCGCCCAGCTCTTTGCTGGCCAATACTCCGAGCAGATGCGTCTGATCGTATTGGGAAGGGCGATCGGGCTCGGAAGAGCTCGAGCGCCGCGAGCGCGAGAGCGTGTAGGCCACAGAGAGCGACCAATCATCGGGCAGCGAGTACTTCGCCTGCGTCTGGATTCCGACGACCCGGCCCTCGCCGTCGTTATTATAACCTTCGGGTGTGATCACTCCGTCGCGGGTGACGAGATGAGTGGAAGGGACCACGATCATCCGAAGCTCCTTGAGAAAAGCGTCGCTCGAAACCGTCCAGCCTTCAGAGCGGCCGCCGCGAAAATCTTTTTCCGCGCCGACACTCAAGTGCCAGGCGCGCGACGACTTGACGTCGGGGTTGCCGAACACCGAATCGATCTCCTGGGCTTGAGGTGGTTGCGCATAAAGTCCGCCCGATGTGCGGAAGGTCAGGCTCTCATTGAAACGGAAGCGCGCACCTGGCCGGGGCGATATAAAGTACTCGTGAGTCGGCGAGAAGTAATCGCCTCGTAGATTCGGTAGGAACGTCCAAGCCGAACCGTCGGGCGTGATCTCGTTCCGGAGATAAATGCCGACTAGTGACTGCTTGTTCGTGATATCGGCCTGCCGGCGCGAGCCCGACGAGAGCGGGTTGCCGACGCCCCCCTGGGTGTAAAAGTTAGGTAGGCTGAGCTGCACTCTCGACCAGCGGTTGTTCGTGTCGAGGCCAAGCACGCTCCGCCATTCCTTCGAGAACGCGTGGTCGATCTCGGCTCTCCCGGTCACGGCGACGCTCTGGAGACTGAAGTAGTTCTCGGCGTTGACGAACGAGATCCAGTCTTTGCCCAGGCCGACTGACCATCGGCTCACGGTGTTCTCGCCATGCCGATGCGTGAGCTGCGGAATCAGGCGGAAGAACGCGGTCGAGCTGGTGAAGCCCCCGCGGATGCTCGGATCGCTCTTGACGGGTTCGGCCAATAAGAAACCAAGCGAATCCTCGGAGATATGAAAGGTCGTCTTGAGCTTGTCCCGCTCCGTCAGCTCTATCTCGTAGAGCGCGGTCGCGTCCCGGTACTCGGGGGCGACCGTCAAATTGAAGTCCGAGTTCGTCTTGAACGCCGCGCGGAGCACCTGTCCGATATAGCTCTGCCGGATGCTCACAAGAAACCCACCAGGTTTGCCGGTCGCGCCCTGACCGAGTGGCCCTGCGACCAATGCGCCTGCGGTAAAGAGATCGGCAAAGACCAAGCCATGCACGCGGTCGGTTTGCGGCGAACGCGTCCAGAGTCCGATCCAACCGCCGGTCGCGCGGCCCTCCTCCGGGCCGTAACCCGCAAAAAGCGTATCAACACGCTCAATCGCCTCCGGGATCACGACCGAAGTCAGGCCACCGAAATGGAAGACCAGCGGGATCTCGTGGCCATCGAGAGAATACTTCGTGTCTTGCGGGCCTGAGCCCTGGATCAGAACCTGCGACGAGAACGAAAGCGTGCGATTGATACCGGGCAAGTTGCTCACGGCCTTGACGGGATCCCCGCCCGCACCCGGTGCCTGGAGGAACTCGGCCTGAGAGAGCGATTTCGAACTATCGTGGCGCTTCTCCTGCTTGCTTACGATCGTCGTCTCGTAGAGCTGGTAGGAAGCGCGCTCGAGAAAAAGCGTGCGCTCGCCGGCGTCGTCGGCCACGTCGCCCAGATCCAAGCGCTGGTAGCCGGTCGCGTTCACAACCCAGCTGAACGGCCCCTCGAACTCGCCTGGGATCTCGCCCGTCACTTCGAACGCGCCGTCGACGTCGGTTAGGGCCTTCAGCTTATGCGGAAGCACGAAAACCGAGTAGCCAGCCAGCGGCTTGCGGGTCCCCTTCTCCAAGAGCTTGCCCTTCAGGCTTACGTGCGCGGCACCCGCGGGATCGGCCAGCGCGGCCAGAAAAATCGCGAAAAATGGCAGTAACTTGAAGTCGAGCGGCATCGGGTTATCTCTCCAGCACAAAGCGGTAAGCGTAACGGATTCTCACGGCGACAGTCTTGTCTTCGATCTTGGCGGGTACGAATCGAAAGCCTCGTGCCGCCTCGAGGGCGGCCTCGTTGAGCCCGTTGCCGGGACCCTCAAGAAGCCTCGCTTCGCGAACGCGCCCCTCGCCGTCGATCAATAGATCCATCACGACGGCGCCCTGCACGCCCTGTTTTTTGGCTTCGGGCGGATAAGCGACCCGCACTTCGCTCAGGAGCTTGGGCATCTGGGTCACGAGAAACTCGTCGGCCGGGATCGGCAGGCTGTCCGCGTCGCCGGGCTTGAGCTGGTCTTGATCGGGTGCCTTTGCGATCGTGTTGCCCGCTTTCACCCCGACGTCGCTAGGCGCGGAGGCCTCGGGTGCGGACTTCGGAGAGACGCCGAAGACGCCTTTCGGCTTTACCTTCGCCTCCGCCGGCTTCGGCCGCTCCAGTGCCACTGCTTTCACGCCCTGGGGCGCGGCGACCGGCGCATCGATGATCGTCATCTCGACTTCGCTCGAGTGAGGTAGACCGTAAACCAGAAGCAGTGTCGCGCCGGCGAACCCGAGATGGATCGCGGCCGATACGCGCAAACCTGCGTTAGGTAGGGCGATCGCGCTCAATGCGTCTTCTCCACCTGCAGCGCGAACTTCGTCACGCCGGCTGACTTCACCAGATCGATCGCACCGACGACCGCTCCGTGTAGCGACTCCTTGTCCGCGCTGATCACGACCTGAGTCGAAGCATCGCGCTTCACCGCGGCCGAGACCTCAGCGCGGATCGTCTCCTCAGAGGTGATCTGCCCGTTCCAGAGCAGCTGACCCTGGCGCGTGACCGCGAGCCCGTAGGAGGTCGTCGTCTTCTGGTCCGAGCGCGCGACCTTTGGAAGCTGTATGCCGAGAATATCCTTCATCAACATCGGAGCGGTCACCATGAAGATCACGAGCAGGACCAGCACGACGTCAACGAACGGTGTGACATTGATCGCGACGATCGGCGCGAAGTCCTCGCTGTCGGAGCCGCCGCTCGGAATTTCAGCGGCCAAGCGATCCTCGCGCTCGCCGAGCGACGTAAAGATCTTTCAACGACTCGCACTCAAGCAGAAGAAGCCTGAGCCTGCGAGTGAACACATTGTAGGCCACGACCGCGGGGATCGCGACGAGAAGGCCCACCGCGGTGGCGACGAGCGCCTCCGAGATGCCCTGCATGACCGCGTTCGTCTCGCCCTGCCCGCCGCCCAGCACGCCGAAGGCGTGGATGATACCGAGCACGGTGCCGAATAGGCCGATGAACGGAGCATTCGATCCGAGAGTCGCAAGTGTGGTCAACCCTTGCTCGATCCCGGGCCGGCGCTCGGAGAGCACGCTTCTCACCGAGCGGTCGATGAGGCCCGCCTCGTGGGGAGGCACCGACAGCGCCGCGCGAATGGAGGCAGCGCGGATGCCGTCGCCCTCCTTCGCCCACTGCTCGAGATCGTCCCAGCGGCCGGCTTCAATCAGCTTTCGCGCGGCATCGGGTGAGTCGGCCCGCTCCAAGCGTTTGAAAACCTTGCTTCGGTCCACCATGATCGCGACCGACCAGAAGGAGAGACCGAAGAGAAGTGCTAGAACCAGGCGGGAAAGCCATTCCATGACGACGAGCCAAGATGCCATAGCCCGACATGGTCCTGCAGGAACCTCAGGAACTCAAGTGCTTACTCATAGGTCGATTCAAAGATCTTGTCCGCGCTTTTCGGGATGAAACCCTGAAACAACGCTTCGCCCGGCCTGAGCGCAAATCTCTCGGCAAATTCATAGTAGCAACTCATGATCTCGACCGTCTCACCGCCCGCAAATATCCACGGCACCCGGCGCGCCATCGTCGAGGACTGCTCGAGCCCCTCCGCGCGCGATCCCTTGATCTCGCCTCCCGAGGAGTTCAGGACGAGCCCTTGGGCCTGCAGGAATGCGTTCAGCTCGGCTATAGACTGGAAACTCGTGAGCGAATTCACGAAGAGTGTGAAATGGTTGGCGCGAATCCCGAAGGCCGCGGTCCAGGCCGCGTACTCACTTTCGCCATAGAATTTTTGATAGTCAGCGAAAGCCGGGCGTGGCCAGCTCTCTCCAAGAAAGGTATCAGCCGTGATCGAGCGCGCGGCCGGCAACCGCGAGTCGAAGAGATCCGCGATCCAATCGCGGAGCGCTGGGCTCACGCTTGCGAGCAAAAGCTCGCTGATGAAAATTTTGGGTAGCCGTGGATCCGGATGCAGCCAGTAGGTGGCTCGAAGCTTCTTTTCCGGAAAATCCATGTCTTCGCGCCGTCTGAAGCCCTGCGCCTCGAAGTGCGCGCCCAGCTCCAGCCGCGAGATCCCCGGCAGGTCAAAGGTACGGAAAGCCACGTGGTCGTTGACCGCGTGCTCGCCTCGCTCGCCCAGGAGCGTCTTCACCCGAAGCGCGTCGGGAGTGATCTCGCAATACTGGCGCCACCCCTCTTTGAAGAGCGATTCGAAAGGCGTCGATTTCATGCTGACCAGTCTACTCCGCACCGGCCTGGGCCGCCAGGGCGAATGGCGCGCTTTTGCTTGCGCCCCTTGCAAGGTCTGCGAGCTCTGCGGATGGCTGATGGGTGTCGAAAAGCAGGAAGACCGCTAGCAATCGGGAATGAAAGACCGTTACGATGAAGTCTCGAATGCGCGCGAACCGATTCCTGATGCTTCTGGCTGCACTCTTCGCGCTCCTCGCCGCGACCGCACCTTCGCGCCTGGATAATTCAACGGGAAGCTTCCGCGAGGAGTGCACGGACCAGATCTCGCACTGGGGCAGTACTCTGCTCTTTGCCAAGCATGGCTTCGACGTCTACCGGCATTCCGCCATGCAGCTCTGCTTGCCGATGAACGCGGAGGCAAGCGGCTTGTACCGCGCCGAGGCCCTGCCGCGCATGGATTACGCCTGCCGCGTTTCCGATGAGCCCGGCGCCCGGCCTGTGCTGATCAATTATCCGGAGCGCGTGCAAAATTATCCGCCGGGGAAATTCCTCTACTCGGCACCCGAGGCGATCCTTTATTCTAACTTTGGCGCGACCTTCGGCTTTCTGAAGAAGTTCACGCTTTTGAAATACCTGCTCGTCAGCCATCTGGCTTTCGCGCTCTTCGTGCTGCTCCTGCTTCCGCGCGGACGCGGCACGGTCGAGCTTGCCCTGCTGCTCATTCTCGGTCCGCTCTTCTACGAGGAGCTCGTCTTTTGGGCGACCTACGGAATCTACGACGCGGTCTCCGTCGGCGCGCTCTTTCTATCGCTCTATTGCCTGGGCACGCGGCGACCCGCGCGGGCGATCGCCTGGTATGCAGCCGCGAGTTTTCTGCATTTCCGCGCGCTTTGGTGCTTACCGATCCCGATCGCCGCGACCGCGCGACTGCCGCTCTTCCTGAAACGAAGCCCAATCCAACGGGTCTCGCTTCTCCTGGCTTTCGGCTTCTTCTGCGTGAGCGCGTATTCGCTGATCCTGGCCTTGCCTGACATCAGCCACTACCCGGTCCGAAACCCCGTGGCCCTTGCGCGGCTTCTGATGGACCTGCCCCAAGCTCTGGCGTTCGGCCTGCCGCTTGTGGCGCTTCTAGGCCTCGTCGCCTTCCAGCGTGCCTGGCTCGTATTCTGGCTCGTGCTCTGGCAGGCGTTTATGCTGGTCAGGACGCCGGACGTCAGGCCCTGGCACGGGCTCTTCTATCTGCCGATCATCGCGGCAACTCTGCTGCCCAAGCACCGCAACTACGCGGTGACGGGCGGCGTGCTAGTCTTCTACCTAGCCCTCAATCACATCGTCTTCGCCCACGCCCCATGGCCCATGAGCGGCGAATTCCTGGGATATACGTTCGGCATCGGGAAATAGTCCCCGGCCGCCCCGTTCCCCCTCCCCCCCTCGAAATTTGGATATAACGCACCGTATAATGATTCGGTGACAGGGTCAAGCTCGAAATAGCCATCAACTAAGTTGGTTGGTAAAAATGACTCGCTCACCCGGCCTTCCTTTCCAGATCACCTGACCCGCCCCCAGCTCCACGACGTGATCGTAATCCTGCAAGGACTCCAGTCGATGCGCGATCGTGATGACGGTCTTGGATCCTAACGCAGTCCGCAGAACCTGGCTGATGCGAGCGTCGGTCTGGGGATCGAGCCCGCTCGTCGGCTCATCCATCAGAATGTAATTGCGGCCCGCGGCGATCACGCGCGCGAGGCAAATCAGCTGCCGTTCACCGACCGAAAGATTCTGCCCACCCTCGGCGACCCCATGGTCGAGGCCGTAATCCAGGCCCACGATCTCCAGGCAATGCTCGAGCTCACCCGGCGAAATCGTCCCCAGACGATCCAGATTCGAGCGCACGCTCCCCGCGAACAAGTAGGGAGACTGCGGAACGACGCCGAAGAGCCTGCGGTACTCCTCCACGCTTCCGCCGCTCGTGAACGCGGAATTGCCGCAGACGCGGATGTCGCCGTGATGGACGTGCACCATACGAAGAAGCGCCTGAAACGTGCTCGTCTTGCCGGAGCCCGTCCTACCAATCAGAGCGGTCTTCGAGCCTTCCGGAAATTCCAATGTCATGCCGTCCAAGATCACGGGAGTGTCCGGCCGATAGGACATCTTGTAATCGACGAGCCTGAGCGCTCGATCCGCGCCGCCGGCCGCGCGGGTGTCAGGCACCCCAGGAGCGGACCAGCCCGGCGAACGCTCATCTTTCTCTTCCGCCGGCAGATCGATGAACTCGAAAACCCGCCGCACATGGGGCAGTGAGCGCGAGACCAGGCCTGTCGCGAAATCGAGCCAGCCGATGCTTCCCGTGACGCCAAAGAGCGAAGAGATGATCACGCCTGCGAGCGCCGCGCTCAG
>JAYVOO010000207.1:0-2061 GCA_043757905.1 Oligoflexia bacterium | reverse complement strand
GCTGAGATGCCGCTGAAACTCACTCCCGCCGTGAAAGCGCTGATGATCGCGTGCTTCGTGATGTTCCTCGTCCAGCAGACGGCGGATCAGTTCTTGGGCGGGAACCTGCTCGGCTGGCTGGCGTTGGTCCCTTCAGGGTTCGTCGTCGACCATCGCTTTTGGCAGCTCTTCACTTACCCGTTCCTGCACGGCGACGTGATGCACCTCTTTCTCAATCTCATGATGCTCGCTTTCATCGGCGGCGAGATCGAGTCGGCCTGGGGCACGCCGCGTTTCCTGCGCTATTACTTCCTCTGCTCGACCGCGGGCGGGTTGCTCTACCTCTTCCTTCAGCTCGTGATCTGGAAAGACGGTGGGCTTCAGCAACCAATGGTGGGCGCCTCGGGCGCGATCTACGGCCTGCTCATGGCCTATGGCCTGATTTTCGGCGAGCGCGTACTTCTGTTCATGATGCTCTTCCCGATGAAGGCCAAGCACTTCGTCTGGGTGCTCGCCGGCATCGAGTTCATGTCGACCGTATTCTCTGGGCGCGCGGGCCTCGCCAGCGCTGCTCATCTGGGCGGAATGGTCACGGGCTTCTGCTATCTTTTCTTCCGCGCGGCCTGGGTCGTAAACCGCCGCCGGCATCTCGAGAACAAGAAAGTGCCTTCGCGCAAGGCACGCAAGAAAGTCGCAAACCATCTGAAGCTGATCATCGACAACGCGAAGGATGAGCCAAAAGCTGGCCGCAAGGGCGGCGACGACCCGGGCGACCGCGGCAATACCTGGCACTGAACGCCCAGACTAAGGCAGCTTCCATCTCAGCCGCGTGCCAGAGTGAAACTCCAGGAACGCTTCCGAAAAAATCGAGGCGAAACCCGAGTCGCCACGGCACTCGTTCTCTCCCTCGCGTTTGGCGTAGCAATGGCTCATCACGCCGACTTGAATCCATGAAGAGCCAGGCTTGCCGGCCCGGCAATAGAGTGGCCCGCCGGAATCGCCTTTCTTATTTCGGACGGCGACGTGATCTGAGCTCTGAATGTACAAGGCGGCGTCGTGGAGCATGAGAGTCACTCCGCGCTGCGGACTCATCTCGATGGTCTTGAATTCAGCTCGGTTGCCAGAGCCTGGGCCGAACCCGCTGAACTGGCAGGAGGTATCACGCTTAGGTTGAAGATCGCCGGCTCCCAAAGGCGCCTGTTCGAAAAGCTCGCTCCGGGCCTGGGCCAGTCGAATCGGCAATTTGAGCGGCTCAAGCTGCCGCGATGGATGATCCGTCGCGATCAGGGCCAGGTCGTGGTCGGCATTGTTCGCGTACGCAGGGTCGATGCGAAGTGACCGAGCAACGAAGTTCTCCAAGAATGCGCCGGTGAGCGCGCCACTGGAGCTTTGCCTGGGAGCGCACTGGATTCGAATCTCTGAGGGCGTCTGCTCCTGCCCCGGGTGAAAGCAATGGGCTGCGGTTAGAATCAGGTCCGGAGCGATCAGGCTCGCGCTGCATAGGCTCGATTTTGTATGAATCAGGCAGGCGGCTGCGGCCGGGGTCGTCAAGGGAGCTGCGCCCGCTTGGGCTGCCAATCCGAGCAGCGTCCAAACAGTGCCAATTCCTAAGATTTGCGCCTTTTCCACGACCCCCATTCTTCGATTCTATCAGGCTTCCTGATAGCGAACTAGAGGCCGGTTGACACGGCGGCGCAAAGCGTTCTAATACAAGTCCCTATGACACTTTTACATGAAGCAACGGACGCCAAGAAGATGGATACGCGTATGGTCGAGCGGAACATCACCCGCGGGATCATCTCTGCCGACGACCACGAGAGGGCAGTCAAGAAGCTTCCGGACGACGCTGAGAACGCCGAGTACATCAGCCTGGATACGCTCATCGCGGACCAGACCGATACGAACTCCTGAGCTCGTTTCCAATATTTGATCTATGACGGAAGACGACGTTGAAAGTCTCACCATCATTGGCACTGGCCCGGCGGGCCTGACTGCCGCGATCTATTCCGCACGCGCTAATCTCAAGCCGCTTTGCGTGGAAGGGGAGCAGCCAGGCGGGCAGCTCACGATCACGACTGAAGT